>JAGBPZ010000061.1 GCA_017633115.1 Erysipelotrichaceae bacterium
AGCCAGGATCAAACTCTCCATTGTCTTTATGAAGAGCCCTCTTGAGCTCGTTTTATCTTTGTTTGGTGTTTGAATAGTTCAAACTCATCGTTTTGACGTGTGATTGGTCAGTTATCAATGTTCGACATGCCGGCCTCAACGCCGACTATCACAGTATACCCATTTTAATCACTTTTGTAAAGAAAAAATTTCATTTTTTAACTTTACTTTTGAGGGTTCGTTTCAGAACTAAAAAAAGCAGCTTTTTATAACTGCCCTTATCCCTTTTTGCCATGTTTAGCTGTGTCGTAAGCCTCATCAAACGAACAATCGTTTTGTTGTGAATACTCACAAAGTACCTTTGCTAGTTCTGGATGATCACTTGCATATACGCGCCCACCTTTTGTCTGGTATTGCGCTCTCTTATAGAGAATTCTTAATCTTTCCTCATCGATGACACTATATACCATATTATATTTCTCTTTAATTCTTGTTCACATTTCTCGCTTTTATTCCTAAGAAATCTTAAAACAGCATTTTCACTATTTTCAATATACATCTTAACTTTCATAAATATCAGGCTTTTAAAAATTCTAGATATCCAATTCAGCCCATTAAAACAAGGCGTAGTCGTTTGTGACTACGCCTTTATGCATAAATTATCTTGTGCAAGCAAAAACTTCGTTCCTTCAATCATCTTGTTGATCTCAGCGATATCCTCCTTCGTCCATTCGGGATTGTGGTGAATGATAAGGATCTGATTGAAGTTTTCCTGAGGAATACCTTGTATGAGTTTTTCTAACGTCGAATGACGATAGTCATTACCTTTAACAGTCCAACACTCGTGTAATAAAATCTTAGCTTTCGCCTTCTGATCCCAATGTTTAAGATCAAAATGAGTATCGGTTGCATAGATGAGTTCTTCATCTATTTTTATTTGAAACGATGGCGACGAATGAGCTTGAGGCACAATGCCGATATGCACATCACCAATCATAAAATCCTCACCATTATAATCAATGCAATGAACTTCTTTGGTTAAGTTATCAATTGAATGTGAGAAGAATGCTGGCTGTAAAAAGTCATCAAAATATTCTTTTGTACTCTTAGCATAAACCAGCTTACCTGGTCCATAAATAGTAAGCTTCTTATCCTTTAAATAAGGTACCAAATATATAAAGCCAACCATATGATCTAAATGATAGTGGCTTAAAATAATAGAGACCTCATCATAACGATCTAAGACATCTTTGTAATATTTCAATCTTGATGCCCCGGTACCACAATCAAGCATGATCAGCTGATCCTTATGTTCTACTAAAAAACAACTTGTTTCATTCTCATCCGGTATCCAGCCGGCACATCCTAATATATGTAATCTCATATATGCCTCTTTCTTGATAAAAAGGCAACCCTGCTGGGGCTGCCTTTATCATTAATTTTCAGTTTCAATATATCTTCTGATATTTGATGCATTTGCATATTTAACGTAGCTCTTATCATCACAAACAACAAGTGTAGGTGCCTGCATGATTGAGAAACGGCTAACTAATTCTGGATTTTCTTCTGCATCAACGAGTTCGTAAGCAACCTGAGCATCACCTAACATCTTTTTAACGATGCGGCAGTTTGGACAAGTTTTAGTTGTGAAAAGGTAAACCTGTTTTGTAGTTGTTTCAGGAGCGACTTCTTCTTTGACTAACTGAGTAGCTTTGATTTCTTTATAATCTCTACCTCTTAATACTGAATTACCGATGTCATATTCTTTACGATCATCATATTCCTGAACTTTACCAGCGTTCCAGTTCTGTACTGGACGATAGTAACCAGTGATACGGCTCCATACTTCTGTCTTCTTTCCGCAGTATGGGCAAGTTTCCTGTTCGCCAGTTAAGTAGCCATGATCTTTACAGATTGAATATGTAGGAGACATTGTATAGTAAGGAAGTTTGTAGTTTTCAGCAATCTTTCTTACTAATGTAGCAGCTGCTTTCCAATCAGGTAATTTTTCACCTAAGAATGCGTGGAAGACTGTACCTGAAGTGTAAAGAGTCTGTAATTCATCCTGAATGTCTAATGCTTCGAAGATGTCTTCTGTGAAGCCTACTGGTAAATGACTTGAGTTAGTGTAATAAGGTGTACCATCCATGTTTGCAGTGATGATGTCTGGATATTTTTCAACATCATGCATAGCCAGTCTGTAAGATGTACTTTCTGCTGGAGTTGCTTCAAGGTTGTAAAGATCACCATATTTTTCCTGGTACTTAATTAAGCGTTCACGCATATGGTTAAGAACTTCTTTTGCGAATTCCTGTACTTTAGGATCAGTTAAATCAGCCTGTAACCATTTTGCGTTTAAGCCAACTTCGTTCATACCAACTAAACCGATTGTAGAGAAATGGTTGTTGAATGAGCCAAGGTATCTCTTAGTATATGGATATAAACCTTCATCTAATAACTTAGTGATGATTTCACGTTTAACTTTTAATGATCTTGCAGCTACGTCCATTAAGTGATTTAACTTAGCGTAGAATTCTTCTTCATTTTTAGCTAAGTAAGCGATACGTGGTAAGTTGATTGTAACAACACCAACTGAACCAGTTGATTCACCTGAGCCGAAGAAACCACCAGATTTTCTTCTTAATTCACGAAGGTCAAGTCTTAAACGACAGCACATACTTCTGACATCACTTGGTTCCATATCAGAGTTGATATAGTTAGAGAAGTAAGGTGTACCATATTTTGCGGTCATTTCGAAGAGAAGCTTGTTGTTTTCAGTTTCAGACCAATCGAAATCGCTTGTAATTGAATAAGTAGGGATTGGGTACTGGAAGCCACGACCATTAGCGTCACCTTCAATCATAATTTCGATGAAAGCTTTATTGATCATGTCCATTTCTTTCTGACAGTCTTTATAACGGAAATCCATTTCTTCGCCACCAACGATTGCGTTGAGTTCAGCTAAGTCATTAGGAACTGTCCAGTCTAATGTGATATTAGAGAAAGGAGCCTGAGTACCCCAACGTGATGGTGTATTAACACCATAAACGAATGATTCAATACATTTCTTAACCTGTTCATATGGTAAGTTGTCAGTTTTAACAAAAGGAGCTAAATAAGTATCGAATGAAGAGAATGCCTGAGCGCCAGCCCATTCGTTCTGCATGATACCTAAGAAGTTAACCATCTGGTTACATAAAGTAGCTAAATGTTTAGCTGGCTTACTTGTAATCTTACCAGGGATGCCGCCTAAACCTTCTAAGATCAACTGTTTTAATGACCAGCCTGCACAATAGCCAGTCAACATGCTTAAGTCATGAAGGTGCATATCACCATTTCTATGAGCGTTCGCAATTTCCTGATCATAGATTTCTGAAAGCCAGTAGTTAGCTGTAATGGCACCACTGTTACTTAAGATCAAACCACCAACTGAATAAGTAACAGTTGAGTTTTCTTTAACACGCCAGTCTGTTGCTTTAACATATTTATCAACAAGTTCTTTATAGTCAAGAATTGTTGATTTCATGTTTCTAACTTTTTCTCTCTGTTTACGATATAAGATATAAGCTTTAGCAACATCTGCATAACCAGTCTGTGATAAAACTTCTTCTACGATATCCTGAATATCTTCGACTGCGATTGTGCCGTCTTTAAGTTTAGTATCAAACTTGCTGGTAACAGTGAGTGATAACAGATTCAAGATTGTTGGATCTGTTTCTTTGTCTAATGATAAGAATGCCTTTTCAATGGCTTTTGAAATTTTTGAAATATCAAAATCTGTGATGGTACCATCTCTTTTAACTACTCTGTACATACCCTTTCTCCTTTTGTTTCCCTTTTCTTCCGTTAATCAATGCCTCTAATCTCTACATGTTTAACATATTGAGAGGCGATTTCTTTAAATCTAAGCATTTCTGCTTTTGTGCAGGAGTGAAGACCCTTTTTAATGACACGTTCACTATCTTCAAATTGTTGTAGATAGTAGTGCTCAGCGCCTTCAATCCATTGTGCAAGTCGTTCAATGTCACCTTCGTGGTGATATTCACTGACAACTGTCGTTCTAAATTCATAAGGCACATGGCCTTCTTTTAAATAGGCAACTGATTGTTTAATGGCATTTAATGATAAATTACCAATACCAATCGTTGTCCCATATTGATCAGGTGCATTTTTAATGTCCATCGCAACATAATCGACAAGCCCTTTATCAACCAGATATTTTAAACGATCAGGAAATGATCCGTTTGTATCCAGCTTGATGGAGTAGCCCATTGCTTTGAACTGTTCGAGATAATACTCAAGGCCATCATGTAATAACGGTTCCCCACCCGTAATACAGATACCCTCAAGCAATCCGCGACGCTTACTTAAGAATGCATTGATGTCTTCGATTGGAATTTCAACAATGTTTTCTGGAAGGAATACCAGATCCGCATTTTGACAGAATGGACATTTGAAGTTACATCCACCTGTGAATAATGTGCAGGCCATCTTACCAGGATAATCAAGTAAGGATAGCTTTTGCATACCATAGAAGCGAATCGGTGACAGTTCCTGATTTAATGCCCCTAACGCATTTTGGACAACCTGATCAAGTAAACGTTCAAACTGATCAGCTTCCTCTAATGATAGCGACTTAGATAATGAATCCCACCAGTTATTTCTCAATAAGTAGATCTTACCAATAATGTCTTTAGCCTTCTCTGTTGTGTAAAGAAGCTTTGAGCGTTTATCGTTTGGATCGACCTGCAGACGAATGTAATCATTTTTCTGCAGCTTGGAAATACCCTTTGTGATGGTGCCTTTATCAAATGTACCTATCTGGGAAAGTTCCTTCATCGTGATGCCTTCGTTTTCATAAATCATCATTAGAAAGATGACTTGACCATAGCCGATATCATATTCTTCCAGCTTGCGATCATAAAACTTTTGAGTCACACGATAGAGTATTGAACTGTTAATCAAAAGATTAGGTTTATCAATCACTTCCATGTCCTCCAGTAAAATTAGTTGACCATTCAACCAATTACAATAATAGCATCACTGAAAGCGCATTGCAATTAAAATACCATATTTTTATTTTCTTTTTTTAGACCTCTTTTCTTCTCAAATCAATTGTAACTTCATGCCTCAAAAAACGCTTTTTGAACGCTGATTTTAACCACTAGTTTTAGTGGTTGTTTTTAGATGTTTGGATTTTTTATTCTCTCCAGCAAGCACATGCCGACCGCTAAAAAAAGTTCAAAATACCTATTGCAACCAAAGAAAGTCTATGCTATTATCATCTTAGATACTACGACAGACGTAGTACGACAGACGAAAGAAGGTGACGTGATGGGTATCAGCAGTGATATCATTAGAGGTTATAACGATTTGATCCTGTTATATCTGCTTTTAGATGGACCATCTTATGCCTATGAAGTATCAAAACAAATCAAAACCCTTACCGAAGATAAATATATTATCAAACAAACGACCCTTTATTCGGCATTCACACGTTTAGAAAAGAATGGCTTTGTCATAAGCTTTGATCAATATGCTGATAATGGCAAACGCCGTACTTACTACAGAATTACCGACCAAGGTCGCCGCTATTATTATGATAAAGTCAATGAATGGGAACTTATTAAAGATATAGTAGAACATTTTATTAGGGAGTATTAACAATGGAAACAATTAGAAATTATTTAGATGCCATGTTTGCCCAATATGCGCCAACACCAAACGTCATCAAGGCAAAACATGAACTCGAAGCCATGATGGAAGACAAATACACAGAACTACGAGCTGATGGAACACCAGAAAATGAAGCCATCGCAATCGTTATCTCTGAATTTGGCAACCTGGAAGACTTAGCCGAGGATTTAGGCCTTAAAACTAACAGCCATGATGACAACCCTTTTGATAATCACATCTTAACTGTTGAACAGATTGACAGCTTTATCGCTGACTCTGATCTATCTGCAAAAATCATTGCGATTGGTGTAATGCTTTGTATCTTGTCCCCAGTAGGTGCTATTATTGCCGACATCTTTGATACAGATGTATCAAATACAATCGGTGCGATTCAGTTATTCTGTTGTATAGCCGCAGCAGTAGCCTGCTTTGTCTACAACTCTTATATTATGAAAAAATGGAAGTTCATGGAAAAAGAAGGCTATACACTTGTTTATGGCACCCAGAATTATGTTGAATCCTTAAATGAAGGCTACGCTCAACAACATGTCACACTTAAGGTCGTTGGCATTGCATTATGTATTTTATGCATTGTCCCACCAATCATTATGGACCTGTTCCACTCTAAATTGTATGACAGTCTAGGCGGTGCATTATTATTTACTGTTGTTGCTTTTGGTGTCGGACTACTTGTTTATAATGCCAATCATCAAAAAGCATATGATACATTATTATCCCTTAACGCTAAAAAAGCTGGTACTAATAAAGTTCATTATGATGATCCTCTTATTGATCAAATCATGTCCGTTTACTGGCAAACTGTTTTAGCTTTTTACCTGATGGTCAGCTTCTGGACATTTAGATGGTTTTCAACCTGGAGAATCTGGATACTCGCTGTCATTATTCATTTTGTGATTGAAAAGATTTATGGAGGAAAGAAAGATGAATAAAAGTGTATATCTATTTGTACTGACAGTCGTCACAATCTTTGTCATCATTGCCGGTACATTCAAGCAATATGTACATCTCGGTATTAGTCCAAAAGAAGAAATAGTTTCATCAATTGATGATTCTGTGACATCAATCAATATTGATGCCAAAGCCATGGATATTACGATTAAAGTTGGTGCCCCTTCAATTAGACTAAGTGGTAATTCTGATTATTTCCCAACTTATGATATTGATGATGATCGTCTTACGATCACTCAGAACGAAATGTCACATGTAGTAGTTAAATCAACAGTTAAACTGACATTAACTCTCAGCCAAACACAGCTTAAATCTTTAAACATCCAAATGAACGCAGGTGATATTAGAATTGAAAATATCGATGCCACATATACATCTATTAACGATAATGCGGGCGATGTAAAAGTCATGGATGCCAAGCTTGGTCAAACTGTCATTCAGCTTAACGCAGGTGATGTGAAACTCAATGGTACAATCTTTACCAACTTTACCGTCAACAACAACGCTGGCGATATCAAAATCAATGATATCCCTGAATTCAAGAAATATGATGTTAGACTTTCTACTTCTGTAGGTGATATCAAAGTTAATGGTGATAAATTAAAGAGTCCATATCAACAAATTGGAAACAATGATTATTTTATAGATATCTCTACTAATCTTGGTGATATCAAAATAAGCAGCTAAAACTCATCAACTCGATGAGTTTTTTTCTTTGCCCAAAAGAAAAGCGAAGCCCATTAAGAGCTTCGACTTTATTCTTATCTAATTGTTGTACCGTTTGGTAAATCACCAGGATCAACGATATTTAAGACTTTCTTATCACCTGCAGCAAGAATCATACCTTGAGATTCTACGCCTCTTAATTTTGCGGATTTTAAGTTCTTAACGACAACAACTTTACGTCCGATCAATTCTTCTGGTGAATAAACATCAGCAATACCAGAAACGATTTGTCTGACCTCATCACCAATATTGATCTGTGAAACTAATAGCTTGTTGGCATTTGGATGCTTTTCACATTTTTCAATAGTACCTACAACTAATTCAACTTTCGCAAAATCATCAATCGTGATTTCTGATTTGGCTTCAACAGCTTTCTTTTTATCTTTCTTTGGTTTTGCTTCTTCTGCTGCTTTTGCTTCAACAACTGGCTTTGCTGGCTGAAGTTTTTCAACTTCTTTAGCAACCTGTTTAGGATCAAGTCTTGCAAATAAGACCGTAGGTTTTTCAGTAACTTTTGTACCTTCTTTATAAAGACCAAATGTATCAAGCTTTAACAAATCACGTTCATCAGTATTGATCATATCTAAAATCTTCTTAGATGCTTCAGGAATGATTGGTTCTAAAGCAATAGCACTGAATCTGATTGATTCAATCAGGTTATAAAGAACAGTAGCTAAACGATCTTTCTTAGCGTCATCTTTTGCAAGAAGCCAAGGAGTTGTATCATCGATGTATTTGTTTGTACGTCTTAATAAGACGAAGATTTCATCGATTGCTTTCGCAATTTTGAATTCATTGAAATAATCGATGACTTTCTGTGGCATAGCTAGTGCGATGTCTTTTAATTCATCATCAACTGGTTCATAAACGCC
>JAGBPZ010000062.1 GCA_017633115.1 Erysipelotrichaceae bacterium
GATACCACCCATGCCGATAACTGGAATATTGACTGCCTGAGAAACCTGATAAACCATACGAAGAGCGACTGGTAAGATTGCTGGACCAGAATAGCCACCGGTTTTATTGGCAATAATTGGACGTCCTGTTTTCAAATCAAAACGCATTCCCACAAGCGTATTGATTAAACTGATACCATCGGCACCAGCTGCTTCAACAGCTTTAGCCATGGCAACAATATCAGTGACGTTTGGCGAAAGTTTAACATAAACAGGTTTACTGCTGACTGCTTTAACTGCACGGGTGACTTCAGCTGCACTTTCAGGATCAGTACCAAACTGCATACCACCATGAGCTACATTTGGACATGAGATATTGAGTTCAATAGCACCAACGATATCTGATTGGGAAATGATTTTTGCGGTTTCAACATAATCACTAACTAAGCTGCCACCGATATTCGCTAAGACCTTACCATCATAGACTTCTCTTAGTTTCACGAATTCTTCATCAACAACTGCATGAACGCCAGGATTTTGTAATCCTATCGCGTTTAACATACCTGCAGGTCCTTCAGCAATTCTAGGTAATGGGTTACCATAGCGAGGTTCGAAGGTTGTACCTTTTGTCGAAATCGAACCAAGAATATTAATATCATAGAATTTTGTGAATTCATAACCGAATCCAAATGTACCACTTGCAGGCATAACTGGATTTTTCATATCCAGTCCTGGTAATTTAACTCTTAAATTAGCCATCGATGATCACCTCTTCACTTTTAAAGACAGGCCCTTCTACGCAGACACGTTTATAAGGATGACCTTTAACTTTCATTGAGCATCCCATACAGGCACCAAAACCACAACCCATACGTGCTTCATATGATAGATAACCGTTCTCTGGATATGTTCTAGCAAGTGCGTTCAACATTGGTAAAGGTCCACAGGTATAGTAATGATCAAAAGTAATACCTTCATTGTTGATGACATCAATAACGTTACCTTTAGTTCCTACCGTACCATCCATCGTGGCAACATATGTTGGACATAATGCTTTGAATTCATCAACATAGAATACATCTTCAGCACTGTTAAAACCTAGCACAGCTGTGACCTTAATGCCTTTCTCTAGTAACGCCTTGGCTGTTTTGTACATTGGAGGCACCCCTAAGCCACCACCAATGACAACAGCTTCGTGCCCATCCATTTCTTCAAAACCATGGCCTAAACCTGTCAAACAGTCAAGAGTTTCACCAACACGTTTCTGGCTTAATAACTTTGTGCCTTGACCTACAACTTTATAAATCAGTTTGATCATATGGTCGTTATAATCACAAATACTCATAGGTCGACGTAAGTATGGAGTCATACTATCGTTGATTTTGATATTGATAAATTGACCAGCTGTCGTAATATATTTAGCTGCATCACCCTCTAAAACCATTTCATAAACATCTTTGGCGATCGAGCGATGAGATGTGATTGTCATTATTCCTTGATAGTTCATAATGATTTCTCCTCATATTTTTTCTTAAGTACTCCAGCTACACAGGCAGGTACTAAGTCATTGACATCACGGTGAAAAGACGCAATCTCTTTGACACGTGATGAAGACACAAATGCGAATTCAGGGCTTGTGACCATGAATAGCGTTTCAACAGAAGAATCCAAATAACGGTTAGCATAAGCCATGTTGGATTCATACTCATAATCAGATGTATTTCTAATACCTCTAAGCAAAATAGTGGCACCAACTTTACGGCAATAATCAACAGCAAGCGATGTGCTTGCATCCACGTGAACATTATCTAAATGTTTTGTGGCTATATTGAGCAAATCAATTCGCTCTTCTATTGTCAATAAAGCTGTCTTCGTAGGATGTCCGAAAATCGTCACATAGACTTCATCAAACATTTTAGAAGCACGTTCAATGATATCAAGGTGACCGTTTGTAACAGGATCAAATGTACCTGAGTAAACTGCTTTAACCATTGTCTGCCTCCTTATAATCAACAATTTGTACTATTGTAATGCCATATTCCTTTTCTCTATATAAGTAAAACGGATTTTCAAAAGTAAGTCTGTTTTCTTTTAAATCTTCAATCACAATCACAGCTCCATCATTTAAATGATGTTCAGATGCAAGCTGTTTGATAATATCCATATTCACACCCATATCATAAGGTGGATCCAACAATACAAGATCAAATTTAATATTGGCATCGAGTTCGTTTAAAAACTGACGATAATCTCTTTTATAGACATGAGCATTATCAATGCCTAATGACTTAATATTGTCCTGTATCGTACGAAAAGCTTTGTACTGTTTATCGACACTGTATAGCTCATCCATGCCTCTGCTGATGGCTTCAATTCCTAAGCCACCACTGCCAGCAAATAAATCAAGGACAACACCACCATCGAAATAAGGTCCGATAATGTTAAAGAGATTTTCTTTATTTTTATCTGTTGTTGGACGGGTCAGCTTTGAATCAACCGTTTTTAGCTGACGGCTTCGATATTTACCTGCTATGACGCGCAAATAGCATCCCCATCCTTCCTAATTGAAGTTCACTGGAAATATGACTAAAAACAATTTCTGTGACTTCATCAGTTAATTCATTGACTTTTTTTAAAGCTCTGAGATAGTCGATAATTTCTGGCATCGCATAAAGTTGTGTTCGTTTATCTTTGATTTTGTCATCATAAGGCGTTAAATCAATATACGAACCATATCGTTCCATTTCTTCTTTTTCAAGAACCGCTTGTTGGTAAGCTTTAATCATTCTAGCTAAATCATCGCGCTCTAACACTGCCGATGCTCTAACATAATCACAATAATCCGGTTCTTGTTTCAAGGCTTTGACAAGTTCATCAATTGCATCGTAGATCATAAGTCTTCTTCCACTTTTTCCTGAATCTGACTACGGTTATATTTGGCGATAATGCCTTGAGCCAGTCCAACGCATGATAAAGCTGTTAAGGTAGATGTACCACCAGCACTGATCAGCAGTAATGGTACACCAGTCATTGGAATAAATCCTGAAACCCCACCTACATTAACGAAATAATGGGCAAAGAAATAGAAGGAAATACCAAGTAAAATTAACTTTTCTTCAGTATCATTGACTTTAAATGCGTATGAGAAAAGTCGTGAAATAAAGAACAGGTAAACGGCTGTAAAGATCAAAAAGCCAAACAGACCTAACTCTTCAACAATAATCGCAATGATGAAGTCGTTCTGTGCTTCTGGAATATAGCCGAATTTCATGACGGAATTACCAAATCCAAGACCAAAGAAACCACCGTTAGAAAAAGCAATTAAGCCATTAACAGTCTGGTAACTTGTGCCATAAGGATCGTGTAATGGGTTGAACCATGTGACAAATCGTTCCATCTGGTGAGGCAACAGACGTCCACCTAATAATGCAAAGGCCAGAACAAAAACAATTAGTCCACAAGTGATAATACCTTTTGTACGTGTGAAAGATCTAGATGGCGCTGCAAGAAGCATCAAGTAGGAAATAAAACCAATGATAAGCGCTGAGCCTAAGTCATCCTGCCATAATGCTGATACAAAAAAGGCAATACCGATTGCGACAAATGGAATAAATATCGTATTCATAAAGCGATTAGTATCAACCATTGATTTCTCAGACTTGGTATTATAATGCGCATGGGCATAACGGAGCGGAAGCTGTCCAAAACAATATGCCAATACCACAATCAAGACAACTTTCATTGCTTCAACTGGTTGAAGTGTAAATGGACCTAATTTGATCCATGCATGTGCACCATTGATTTCCCATAAACGACAGAGCAACATCAAAAACAATGTCGCAACATAGCCAAAGATCAATAAATTCGCAGTTATAAAACGTTTCTTATAGGCTTTGGCGATAAAGAACATAGCACCCATACCAAGGATAACGAAAACAATCTGTTTTGCCATATTGATGATGGCATAATATGAGCCAAATGTTGCTGAACCACCAATTGAAACGTCCCCTATCATTATAATTCCAAAGATCGAAATGATTAAAATAGTCAGATAAATAGTATTATCAGCACCATTGCTTTTAAAGAAACGGGCAAATCTTTTTAGACGTTCAAGAAACTGTTTCATAGATGAATCCACTCGTTTTCCTGTGCAGCCTTAAAGACTTTATAAATCGAATAGGTTGAAACTTCTTCAAATTCGCGATCAATCGTCTTTTGCATTGATTTTGAATCAACGATACTTGTATATACTTTATATGCAGCCATGAATTCTTCACGACTGATGCCTTCTTCATAAGCTTTTTCAACTGCATTATATAATGCAATCACATCAATTATTTCTTCAGTTGTCCATGAAGGATCTAATGGATAATCATACATATACATGACCTCCCTTGTACTCATTAAATAAAAAATACTATACTTTTAGCGAGACTAACTGCATTATACAATAAATCTATATAAAATGAAACCTCGAATAAGGTCCCAGAACAGAAAACAAAGGTTGGTCAGTCACCATTCTTTTTGCTTCAAATTTCAATGTTTTCATCTATAAATAGTCTATGCATCTAGGTAGATTCATTATTTAAAATCTGTTATAATACCCCCGAGGTGTTAAACTATGATCACAACAAAAGACATTATAATGGAAGATGATCCATTAATCAGACAAAAATCAGTTCCTGTAGAGATGCCATTGAGCGATGAAGATCGTGCCACTGTTATGGCAATGTATGAACATCTAGTTGCTTCTCAAGATCCAGAACTGTCAGAAAAATATGGTATTAGACCAGGCGTTGGTATGGCTGCCATTCAAATTGGCATTCCGAAAAGAATGTGTGCAATCTATGTTCCTGAATTTGATGAAGATGGTGAAATGATTTCCTGTGATCAATATGCATTGATCAATCCAAGAATTGTTTCTCATTCTGTCAAACGTTCTTATTTAAGAAATGGCGAAGGTTGCCTGTCAGTGCCTGAAGATCAGGCAGGTATTGTGCCTCGTTATTTAAAAGTTACTGTCACTGGTTATGATGCCTTAACAGACCAGGACGTAAGAATTGTCGCACGAAATTTCTTAGCTATCTGCTTACAACATGAACTAGATCATTTTGAAGGTATCCTTTACTACGATCACTTTGATCCAGAAGATCCAAATCGTCCAATCCCTGATGCTAAAATCATCGACTAACCTGCTTGTTGCAGGTTTTTTCTTTACCCATCAAAAAAGTCCGCCGAAGCGGACTTGAAATTTTATTCTACACCAATGATGAATGAATAAACTGGCTGTTTACCATCAATGACATCGATTTCGATATCAGGATAAACGTCATTAAGATAATCAGTGACTGAGGTACGTTCATCTTCAGTAATATCTTCACCACAGATCAAAGTCATAATTTCTGATTCTTCATCAACTAAGCCTTTGATTGTTTCTTTTAAAGCATCAATTTTATCTGGTACACAAGCTTTGATTTGTTTATCGCATAATGCCATATACTGGTTAGCTTTGATTTCAACACCATCAATCTGTGTATCTTTGATTGCGAAGGTAACCTGACCAGTCTTAACATTTCCGACAGCTTCTTCCATTGCTGCGATGTTGTCCTCAATTGATTCTTCTTCATTGTACATCAAGCAAGCTGATAATCCCTGAGGCACTGTTTTTGATGGTATAACAAAGACTTCAATTTCATCAGCTAATACGTCTGCAGCCTGATTAGCCGTCATAACGATATTTGAGTTGTTTGGTAATACGATGACTTTAGCAGCTTTAACTGATTTAATAGCTGCCACTAAATCTTCAGTTGCTGGGTTCATCGTTTGACCACCTGAAACAACACCATCACAATGGAGTTCCATAAACAGGTTCTTAACGCCTTCACCTGCTGCAACAGCAATGATACCGACTTCTTTTAATTCTTCCTCTTCGAAGTATTTAACTTCTTCATCCTCAACTGCTACATTAGCAACATTGATTTTCAGAATGTCACCATAACGTAATGCTGCATTAACAGCATGACCAGGACGTTTTGTCAACAACTGAACATCAATTAAATCTTCACGCTGCTGGATATTTAAATCTTTTGCAGGTAAGCGTTCTAATTCTTTAGTAAAGCTGTCTAAATTGAATGCACCCATCTTACGTTCAGCGACACGCATTAAGAAATGAGTGTTATAGCCTTTAGGTTTTTCTTCAACTTTAACTTCAGTAGTAACCTTAGATGTATCAGCTTTTTCAATTGATTCACCTTTTAAGCCGGCAATAAAGCCTTTGAATACCCATAATAAACCACTGCCACCACTATCAACGACACCAACTTCTTTAAGAACTGGTAATAATTCAGGTGTTTTATTTAATGTTTCTTCGGCACTCTGAACAAAGAAATCAAACCATTCTTCGATGTCCATATCTTCCTGCACATGAGTAACACCTGCTTCAGATGATTCTCTAATGACTGTTAAGATTGTACCTTCGACAGGTCTCATAACTGCTTTATATGCAACTTTTGATCCATCAGCAAAAGCATTAGCAACATCAACTGCAGTAATATCAGTTTTACCTTTTAATGATTTTGAAAAGCCTCTAAAGATCTGAGACATGATAACACCAGAGTTACCACGAGCACCCATCAATAAACCACGAGATAATGCTTTTGTAACATCAAAAACACTGGCTGTTTCAGGAAGCTTTTTAACTTCTTCTGCACCATTATTAAAAGTAAGCGACATATTTGTTCCTGTATCTCCATCAGGTACAGGGAATACATTAAGCGCGTCAACCTCCGGATGGTGATTGTCGAGTAATATTGCGGCAGTCAATACCATCCTGCGCATTGTAAGTCCGTCAATAATTTTCATACTATCCCCCATTAATCCATAATCTTGATACTTTGCACGTAAACGTTAATTGCTTCTACATTAATGTCAAGTGTGCTTTCAACAACATACTTAACTTTCTTCTGCACTTCATAAACGATTTCAGAAATCTTAACACCATAACCAATGACAATGTAAAGATTGATAATCGTTCCGGTTTCACCATTTTCAACAACGATTCCTTTTGAGTAGTTATCACGTTTCAGCAAGTCATAAAATCCATCAATCATTTTCTGACTTGCCATGCCTACAACACCATAGCATTCTGTAGCAGCTCCGCCACAAATTGTAGCAATGACATCAGTAGATAAATTGATTTGACCATAATCAGTAGTTTTTTCTATCATAGTAACCCTCCTTTAATTAACCAGATCGTTACTTATATTATATAATAAATTGGCTATTGGCACAATTCGTAATATGATAATGAATTATAAAACAATAAATGTCAAGCGAATTCAAAATATAATCTATATTTCAAAGAAAATTATTATCATGATTTGTAAAAAAACAGTTGCAAATAGGAAATTTAGATGTTATTATGTCAAAGTACGTGAAACGAAAAAGGATGGTGAGAAAGTATGTCAAGAAAATGTCAGATTAGTGGTAAAGGACCTATGTCTGGTAATAATCGCTCTCATGCATTAAATGCAACAAGAAGAAAATGGAACGTTAATTTACAGAAAGCGACTATCATGGTTGATGGTAAACCTAAAAAGGTTAAAATTTCTGCAAGAGAATTACGTACTTTAAGAAAGAGCGCATAATTCATCACTATTTTATCGTCGATACGCAAGTATCGTCTTTTTTTATGCAGGGACATGTTTTTTAACATGTCCCTTTTTTAGATCCTGCCAATATAGGCATTATATTGATGACGGAAATCATCACTAAAAGCACGTCCAATTTTGATTTTCGTGCCATCAACAAGCGTTACATATTCTTTATTGTAAGACGTAATATAATCAAAATTTACATAAACACTTTTTTCAATACGGAAAATGTTGGCAAACGTTAATTGATCAAGAATCTTTTTATGCCACTTACGGGTAATAGTCAAAGTCCCTTTGATCGTAATCACATGCGATAACTCATAACTTGTTTCCATATAAATGATCTCATTGATTGGCAGATTGAAGGTTTCATCATCTACTCTCACTGTTACAACCTGACAATAGCGAAGATGATAAGAAATCTTACCGATAATTTCTGCAAACTCATCTTCTAAGAATGGTTTACGCAAATAACCGATAATATTATTTTTGTGATATTTCATTAATTCTTCTGCTGAAGCTGACATGACAACGATTGGTACTCTCATCATGTATTTATTCTGTTCATAGAAGAATTCATCAATTTCTTCTAAATCTATATCAATAAAGACAACGTCGTAATAATTGAGCTTCAAACATTCAAGGTATTCTTTAACATCATGATAATTGTCCTGTACGACAACTACATTAGACAGTTGATGATTATAATAGTCTATTTGTTTTTGGGTATAAATTTCCTGATCTATTACTGCTGCTCTCATAGTTTCCATTCCTTTTGTTCATTATTCTAACAAACAGTATGGGACACAAAGAGGGACAGAATTTGTATAATACCGAATAATGAGTTGCCAATATCAAAAAGTCCTGATTTTCAGGACTTTTCCTTCGATTATATGAGTTTCATTGTTGATGCCAATAATTGGGCACTGTAATCACGGCAGAATGTATCAATATTAATAAGTAAATCATAGGTGCCCTTATCACCCCACTTAGTATCTGCATGAGCTGTATGGGTATTAATGCGGATCATATCTTCTTCTTTGATTTTTGCAATGACTTCACTATCATCTTCTAAGTCCTGATAAAGAGCACTGACTTTAGCTCGAGGTATTTTAGCCTTCCAGTCCTGTCCATATGTCAAAACACTTATACAGGTATACCCTTTATCTATTACAGCTTCTTTTGTAATGCGGTCATGAATCAAGCATGGTCCTTTGCTTAAAGCAATGTCAATAGCTTGATCCATTGCCTGATCAACTTTAATGAAGTCTTCATCATTCAGTAATTCCTCTCTTGTCATACGGCGCTGACGCAGTTTAGCATTTAATGCTGCCAAGTCATCTCTCGTCACACCACTTTCTGGTACCAGGTCTAAAAGAAAGACTGCATCATAATAAGTATAGCCACTAAGTGCACAAGCCATATTGCCAATCATGCGGCCCATACTACAATACTCACTATCCAATACAACACAATGCGGTGCATGATATTGTGCTTCAAATTCAATCATACCTTCTGTACTTTTTACA
The DNA here is from genome assembly GCA_017633115.1 of Erysipelotrichaceae bacterium. Classification (GTDB taxonomy): domain Bacteria; phylum Bacillota_I; class Bacilli_A; order Erysipelotrichales; family Coprobacillaceae; genus RGIG9341. Next base: position 9,161 of record JAGBPZ010000062.1, read on the forward strand.
TTTCTAATATCTTCAACCACCATCTCGTATTCTCCTTTCAGACTTACTGCTATTATACAAATGATTTTGTTTCATGATCAATCAACACGTTAATACATTATACATCATTGAGTCAATCACATTATATCCATTATAACAGAACATAAAAAAAGCTATAAAGTTTTCTTAAACTCTATAGCTCTCATTTTTACTGTCTTACCTGGCCATCACCATAGACCATATATTTAAAGCTGCACATTTCGCGAAGTCCAAGTGGTCCACGGGCATGAAGTTTCTGAGTACTGATACCAAGTTCAGCACCAAAGCCAAATTCACCACCATCACTAAAACGTGTAGAAGCATTATGGTAAACACATGCACTATCGAGGGCATCCATGAAATAAGCTGCTGCTTCATCATTATCAGTCACGATAGTTTCTGAATGTTTTGTAGAATAATTAAAGATATGATCAACAGCTTCTTCAATTGTATCGACAACTTTAATATTGACGATATAGTCATCATATTCAGTATGGAAATCCTGATCAGTTGCTTCAGCACAATCAATAATTGCGCGCGTTTTGTCATCACCTTTTAACTGTACAGTAGGAACAAAGGCATCAACAAGTTTTGGCAGGAAGACTTCTGCCACATCTTTATGGACAAGAATCGTCTCAATCGCATTACAAACTGAAGGACGCTGAATTTTCGCATTAATCGCAATTTTAATGGCCATATCCATATCTGCATCTTTATCAACATATAAATGGCAGATACCAGCACCAGTTTCAATAACAGGAACTGAAGCATTCTTAACCACGAACTGAATTAAGCCAGCACCACCACGAGGTACGACAACATCAACATATTCATTAGCTGTAATGAGTTCCCCAACAATACTACGGTCTAAGACTGTCACTAATGAAATTGTACCAACAGGAAGTAAGTCTTTAACAGCTTCATTCATAACTTCAACAAGTTTTTTGTTGGAATTGATAGCTTCTTTACCACCTTTTAAAACACAAACATTACCTGATTTTAAGCATAATGTAGCAATGTCGACAGTTACATTTGGTCTTGATTCATAGATAATACCAAAAACACCGATAGGTACTCTAACCTGTTTGATGACCAATCCGTTTGGACGTTTCATTTCTCTGATGACTTCACCAATTGGATCATCTAAAGTAGCGACTTTACGAACATCATTCGCAATGGCACGAATACGTTTTTCATCAAGTAATAAACGATCCTGCATAGCTTTAGACATACCATTATCCTGAGCTGCTTTTAAATCAGCTTTATTGGCTTCAATAATACCTTCAACATTGGCATCTAATGCATCAGCAATGACAAGTAAAGCTTTATTCTTTTCATCAGTAGGCATTTTCATCAAAACACGAGCTGCTGCCTTAGCGTTCTTAAGAAGTTGTTCTAACTGTTGATTCATTTTTCTTCCTCCATAATTACTATATTATTGGCATGAATAACTTCGTCATAATCATTATGATGCAAGACTGATTCAATCTGGCTTGTTTTAAGGCCTTTGATCAGTCTGACTTCTTCATTGGCATAATTACTGATACCTCGAGCAATCTTGCGACCTTGTAAATCGATGATATCGACAACCTGACCATGAGTGAAATGACCATCGACATCAACAATACCACCTGGTAATAAACTGCGGTGATGATTCACAATCGCATTCTTGCAGCCATCATCAACTGTAATCGAGCCTTTAGCTTTTGAACGATAAGCAATCCAGTGAGGTCTTGCCTTCATACTCTTGCCCTTAGACCCGTTGAACCAAGTACCTTCGTCGACTAATGCATTGACAATCGCATTTTCTTTATTACCATTAACAATGCACATATGGGTACCAAAAGCATTGACCATCTTAGCTGCTTTAAGTTTAGTCGTCATACCACCCGTACCAATCGCGGAACCAGCATCACCAGCATAGCTCATAATCTTTTTATCGACTTTATCGACATAGCTCAAGAATTTGGCATTTTCATCAATCTGTGGATTCGCCGTGTAAAGTCCATCAATATCACTGACAAGAATCAGTAATTGCGCTTCAACAACCGGTACCATTAAAGCTGATAACGTATCATTATCCCCTACTTTGATTTCATCAGTCGCTAAAGCATCATTTTCATTAATAATGGGAATCACACCATATTCAGACAATGCATTAATGGTATTAAACATATTCAACAGACGTTTACGATCATCAAAGTCATCGTGAGTCAGAAGAATCTGAGCACACTTCATATTATAAATCGCAAATAACTCTTCAAAGATTTCCATCAAATGAGCCTGGCCAATAGCTGCAAGTGCCTGTTTCTTCGGTAATGTTGACGGTTTATGATCAAGTCCCATAATACCCATACCGGAAGCAACAGCACCTGAAGAGACAAGTACGACCATATAACCACGTCGATGCAGTGTTGCAATCTGCGATATGATATTGAGTGTTTTTTCCTTATTGATCTGTCCATTGGCATCACATAAAGATGATGAACCCACCTTAACTATGATACGTTTGATTTGACTGATATCTCTCATGATTATGACCTCATTTCATGTGAACATTATATAAGAATTCAAAGACCATGTCTAGAAAATCAAAGTTGACTCATGTTTTCATCATTGAGTAGCCAAGAAATGGCTTTAGCCATTCTTTCAGGAACATTTTGAAAATGATTGCCGCTATTCATTTCTAATTGACAATTTTTATCTTGTGCCTGTAAGACCTGATACTGTGCTTCTATCATTTGTTTGACCTTTCTCAATGTCTGATTACGTGTTTTGTGTTCTTTATTACCAAGACTTAAATAGATCTTATCACATTTAAAATTTTGTTTCATATAATCAGCCCATCCTGCAAACCAGACCGATGGTGAAGCACTGCCAATGCCTTTAAAGCCTTCTTCTTCATACCCGCACCATAAGGCAAATAAAGCGGCCAAAGAATAACCAACCAGATAATAATCTTGATGATCACCATATGTATTCCTTAGATAAGGTATTAATGAATTCATTAACCACTCTTTTGTGATCATTCCATTCCCATTAAAAGATTCATTACCATAAGCCATAGGTGTATGCCATGGCGATAGTTCATCATCCCAGTCTTGAACTAATACGCCAATATATATAAATGGAGTCTGTGTCATTTCTCTTGCAAGAGTCAATTCTTCTTCAAGCGTTTTGACAGAATCCTCAAAAAGACATTCAATTATAATTGCTTTAGCTGACTCACATTCATCAATCAGACAAGAATGTTGATCAATTGTTATTGTTTTCATAAAGTAGCTCCTAGAGAAAACGCGCCTTCTCCGGCGCGTTATGATTATTTTATTGTTTTATTTTTTATTTCTTCTTTTAATAATGTTAAGAATTCTTCCTGAGTAACTGTTGTCTGTTTACGTTCACCAAAACGTCTGTAAGTAACAGTACCATTTTCCTTTTCCTTATCACCCATAACAAGCTGGAATGGAATCTTCTTGACCTGTGCTTCACGGATACGATAGCCTAATTTTTCATCGCGGTTATCAACTGAGCTTCTGATACCATTAGCGAGCAATAGTGAGTTGACTTCTTGTGAATAATCATCATGAAGATCAGGATTAACTGGAACAACTTTAACCTGAGTTGGTGCCAGCCATAATGGCAGATTACCTTTTGTTTCTTCTAATAAGAAAGCAACGAAGCGATCAAGTGAGCCTAAGATTGCTCTGTGGATAACAACAGGTCTTACCTTCTGACCATCTCTATCTACATATGTAAGTTCAAAGCGTTCTGGTAACTGATAGTCAAGCTGAATTGTTGATAAAGTAACATCATGGCCAATCGCACTTCTAACCTGAACATCAAGTTTAGGACCGTAGAATGCAGCTTCACCTTCTGCTTCATAATAATCAACACCCATTTCATTAAGAACTTCTCTTAATTCAGCTTCAGATCTTTCCCATAATTCATCGTTGCCGAAATATTTTTCAGTGTCATTCTTATCACGTAATGAGAGGCGGAATGAATAATTTTCAAAACCAAAGTCTTTATAAACGTCTAGGATCAGTTTTGCAACGCCTTTAAATTCTTCTTTGATTTGGTCTGGACGACAGAAGATATGTGAGTCATTCTGAGTGAAGGCACGTGTACGTTCGATACCAGTTAAAGCACCACTTGCTTCAAAACGGAAATCGTTGGCAATTTCAGCTAAACGTACTGGTAAATCACGATAAGAATGCAGACTGTTGCGATAAATCATCATATGATGAGGACAGTTCATTGGTCTTAAGACATATGCTTCATCCTCAACTTCCATTGCTGGGAACATATCATCTTTATAATGAGCCCAGTGTCCTGATGTTTTATAAAGATTGACATTACCTAATGAAGGCGTCATAACATGCTGATACCCAAGAGAAATTTCTTTATCAGTAATATAATCAGATAATAAACGTCTGACGATAAAACCGTTAGGAAGCCACATAGGTAAACCACGTCCAACTAAATCCGCAAACATGAAAATGCCAAGCTCTCTTCCTAATTTTCTGTGGTCACGCTGTTTAGCCTCTTCAAGAGCTTCTAAATGTTCGTCAAGTTCTTCTTTTGTAGGGAAGCAAACGCCATAGATACGCTGTAAGACTTTATTATTTTTATCACCTTTCCAATAAGCACCAGAGTGTTTGATCAACTTATGGAAACGGCACTTTTTAACTGTATCCATATGAGGACCACGACATAAATCAGTGAAATCACCCTGTGAATAAACAGAAATTGATCCATCTTCAAGGTTACTGATCAAATCAAGTTTATATTCATCATCTTTGAACATTTCCAAAGCTTCTTCTTTAGAGACTTCACGTCTAACGATACGTTTACCGTCTTTACAGATTTTTTTCATTTCTTTTTCAATCTTTGGTAAATCATCATCTGTAATTGTGACATCACCTAAATCGATATCATAATAGAAGCCTTCTTCAACAACTGGACCTACCCAGAATTTTGCTTGTGGATACAGATGTTTAACAGCCTGTGCCATAACATGAGCACATGAATGGTTCAAAGTATTTAGACTTTCTTCTTCTTTAAAATTTCTCATTCCTAATTCCTCCATAAAATAAAAAAGCTCCATCCAAAGGACGAGAGCCGTGGTACCACCTTTATTCGTTCATAAGAACCTCTTTCTCTTAACGCGAGTCCACGACCATCTCTTTCGAGGGCAGCTTCACAGGGAGTATCTGATTGAGCATCTTTAAAGCTTTCACCAACCGCTTCTTCTCTAGACAGATTCACTCAACAGACATATCCTGTTTCTTTGCTTTGAGAATATTTTACATCTTTAAAATGATTTGTCAATAAGAGTCAGATATTCATTGCAAAAGAGATATTGACGTTTTATTATTTGTCCATAAGGCAGGTAAAGAATTATGAAATATTGTTTTGAATGTGGTACGAAACTGATTATGCGAAAACCTAATGCGACTGATCCCGAAGCACCCTACTGTCCTCATTGTCAGGAATTCCGTTTTCCGATTTTCAGTTGCGCTATCAGTACCGTCATTATTAATCCATCACACACAAAAGTCTGTTTCATCCAGCAGTATGGTCGTCATTCAAACGTTCTTGTCGCAGGCTATATCAATAAAGGAGAAAATGCGATTGAAACATTAATTCGTGAAGTCAAAGAAGAAGTTGGACTTAATGTCGTTGAGTATCATTTTAACGATACACAATACTTTGCACCTACTAATACTTTAATGTTCAACTTCATCAGTGTTGTGGATTCAGAAGAATTCATCAGAAACACACTTGAAGTTGATCATGTGGAATGGTTCCCGATTGAAGAAGCACGTGAGCGCATACGTCCTCATTCACTCGCAAAATATTTTCTTACTCAGGCATTACCGAAAATTAAAGCATTATAAAAGGATACCGCTTATTGGCGATATCTTTTTTTACTTAACTCTTTAATAGATAGAATAAGTAAACCGATGTAAGAATAAGATTGCATTTCTGCAGGACGAACAAAGTCTGGAAGATATTCTTCAGGAATATATTTGATTAACTCCTCTTTGAGTCTTTCAATTGAAGGCAGGAATTGATTAAAAACGACGATTAATTCAGGAGCAACCTGAGAAATAATAGCCAAACATTCCTGGGTTAATAATTCAATACTGCCATTCACTGTTTTATTTAATTCCAGTCGACTCGCTGATAAGTTCATAGGCAGAAACTGAACCTCACCAGCACAAGCGCAATGCCCTACTAATAATTCATCATTGATGATATGACCGATACCAGCATGTGTTGTAATAGGTTGGAATAACGCCGTTAAATTATGATACTTGTCTTGAGTCGCATGATATCCAACTGCTACGGCATTCACATCGTTCGCAAGTACGACTTTGGTATGATAACGTCTTGTCAGTTCTCCAGAAAAATCAATTCGATAATCAGGCATTCCATTGACGCTCATCAATTTAGCTTTCCCTTCATTGACAATACCTGGAAGCGATAAAGCAATGACATCTATATGCTTATGGGACATGAAAATCATATCAATCACATCAAACAGATCGTTGAGAGATAAAGAATATTTAATAATATTATCTTTATCTAAAAGTTCATTATGTCGTCCATATAATTGATAGTCTACATGTATACGGTCACTGTTACGAATAATAGCCATTGTCAGAATCTCACCATGTTCTTCTGACAGAATATCAACATCAACATTTTCTTTATGATCAGTTTCATTTTTGATTTCTGTCTCTTTGATAAGCTCAATAAGCTTACCTGTATCGTAGCGGGCAAAGACTTTTGGTGGCATATTAATAATCAATTTATTAGGAAATCTCAGCTGCAGTTCAGCTTGCTTATAAGCTATTTGAGGGGCTAAAAGTAAAATTGAATATTGATTAATGACATCTTCAATTTCATCAAAAGCTACAGCATCAAAATAATAGTCCAGTTTAAGCATTTCACTGACGTCATTGAGTTGTAAGGCAAAGAAACCTGTCGTTAAACCACCTGTACATGATAAAAGAATCTTTTTCACAGGTTTATTAACGAGTTCCTTCACTAACGACAACATTTCATCGAACAAATCCTGAGCATGTTTAAGATTGTTCATCTGAAAATGCAAATAGAATTCATTATCTCTTGTATAGCTGTTGACAACGCTCATCTCAAATATATTATCTTGGTGAAGTTTGATTTCAGATTTACTATAAGGGGTCTTAAGCTGAACACCATCATCAAAAGCATCAACTTCAATCATGTCAGGATAATTAAAACTTTTGACATATTCAAGAAAGACAGCTGCATTAATCTCTTTTAGAAAACGATCCATAATTTATCCTCCATTACGTTAATGGTAATTCTTTAGATTGCATTTCTCAAGGATTTCCTGAAGAATAAAAAAAACAGTTCCTGAGAACTGTTTTCTTCACTATTTAAGTGTAACTAATTCGAGGTAGTTTGTCTGACCAGATACACCTGGAGTACCACCAGTGATAATAAATTTATCACCCATGTTAGCGCCGTTTTCCAAAGCAATGACCTTAGCGAGATTAATCAAACCTTGCATAGATTTCATTTGTTTACACATAACTGGTTTAACGCCCCAGCTTAAGGCAACATTACGCATAACATCACCTGTAGGTGTAGCAGCAATGATTGGTGCTTTAGGACGATATCTTGACATTCTCTTAGCTGTGAATCCAGATTCAGTGAAGGCAATGATCATTGCAACATCTAAACGTGCAGCTATTTCAGCAACTGCCATACAAATAGATTCAGAATCATCATGCTCTTTATAACTTCTGATAGCACGACGATGCAAATGACCATAGTCAAGACTCATAGCAGTTCTTGCTGCAATTTTAGCCATTGTTTCAACAGATTCAACTGGATATTTACCAGCAGCTGTTTCACCAGAAAGCATGATAGCATCTGTACCATCAAATACAGCATTAGCTACGTCACTAACTTCAGCTCTTGTAGGACGTGGATTTTCCTGCATTGATTCGAGCATCTGCGTTGCTGTAATAACAACTTTACCAGCCGCATTACATTTTCTGATGATCTGACGCTGAATCATTGGAACATCTTCAGCAGGAACTTCAACACCTAAGTCACCACGAGCAACCATGATACCATCAGCAACACTGATAATTTCATCAAGATTTTCTACACCTTCAAGGTTTTCAATTTTTGCAAGAACCTGAATTTCTGGACGTTCATTTTCTGCAAGTAAACGACGGATATCAAGAATATCCTGTTTACGTCTTGTGAAAGAAGCTGCAATGTAGTTGACTTCCTGTTGACATCCAAATTCAATATCTTCTTTATCTTTTTGTGAAAGGAAATCGAAGCCAAGAATAACACCAGGAACATTGATACCACGTTTATTCTTAACTTTACCGTCATTAACACAGACACAATAAATGTCTTCATTTTCAACGTGGTCGACCTGTAATGATAGCTGACCATCATTGACTAAGATAAAGCCACCCGGCTTAACATCTTTATAAAGATTTTTATATGTGACTGTAAAACGATCAGATGTACCAACAATATCTTCAGTAGTAATAACACAAATCTGACCTTTTTTAAAGTTGGCAACACCATCAACGAAATCACCAGTACGAATTTCTGGACCTTTTGTATCAAGTAAGATAGCAACATTCGTACCTAATTCTTTATTAGCCTGACGTAAGCGTTGCATCTTGGCAGCATGTTCTTCATATGAACCATGAGAGAAGTTCAAACGCATGACGTTCATACCTGCTTTGATCAACTTTTTCATTGTTTCGAAATCTTCAGAAGCTGGGCCAATAGTACAAATAATTTTAGTTTTTCTTAAATTCACATCAACCATTTCATTACCTCCAATTACATTGAAAAATGACACTGTGTCATATTATTTCTTTGATTTTAGTAAACTAATACTACATCTTCAAAAAAAATCGTCTATTAAAGACGATTTCTTTTTTTGTTCTTAACGTAATTTATCTACATCGCTGTATAGATATTCAGGAACTCTTCTTCTATGTTCGAATAAGTCGATGATAGGTTCAGAAACAATTAAACCGCCCTGTTCACAAATACATAATCCACCATAGCCAGCTTCAAGTAATTCAACAGCTTTGATACCCATTCTGCTTGCTAAGATTCTGTCACGTGCTGTAGGTCTGCCACCTCTTTGTAAGTGACCAAGTACGTTAGCTCTAGTTTCGAAACCAGTAGCTGCTTCGATTCTCTTTGCTAATTCATTAACATCAGTGACATGTTCAGTGATAACAACGATTGCATGCTGTTTATCAGAAGCTTTTGATTTCTTTAATAATGCGATTAATTTTTCTTCATCGAAACCAGTTTCAGCTGTAATAACTGCTTCAGCACCACAAGCGATAGATGCGTTAACTGCTAAGTCACCACAAGATCTACCCATAACTTCAAGAATTGTACATCTCTGATGAGACATTGAAGTATCTCTTAAACGGTCTAATGCTTCAACGATTGTGTTCAAGCAAGTGTCGAAACCGATTGTGTAATCAGTATCAGGAATGTCATTATCGATTGTTCCTGGAAGACCGATACAGTTAATACCCATCTTTGTTAATTCAAGAGCACCATGATATGAGCCGTCGCCACCAACAACAACTAATGCTTCCATACCAACAGTTTTCATTTGTTCGATTGCTTCTTCTCTGATTTTAACGTCTTTGAATTCAGGATATCTTGCGGATTTTAAAATTGTACCACCTACGTTGATAATATTACGTGTACTGCTCTTGTTGAATTTATAGAAATTACCTTCATGTAATCCCTTATAACCTAACATTACACCGTAACAATCGATACCCTTGTTCATGCATGTTCTTGCAACTGCTCTAACCGCAGCATTCATGCCAGGAGCATCGCCACCAGATGTTAATACACCAATAGTTTTAACCATGATTTTCACCTCTCCATTAATATATGTTATTCGATATATACATTTTATCACAAAAAGAAGTCAATGAATATAAATTGTTATACCTTAAAAAAAATATTGATGCCTTTTATAAGTAAAAAGCCACTTTTTCATGAAATGATCTTCCCATTTTTTGAAAAAGTGGTTTGTCAGTGAATACATGATTAATCAATCATCAGTTCATCACACATATTTTTTATTTTTTCAATGATTGCAGTTGTTTTCAAACTTTCAACCGGGTCTTTTTTACGTAACGTATAGAGTTTTTTTAGCTCGTCAAGTGAGTAAATTGAAGAGATAAAAGTTGGTAGATGATTCATATCACGATAATTAATGATTGTTGAAAGCACTTCGTCTCTTGACCATGTCGTGATATTTTCCTCACCTAATCCATCAATCAATAAATAAGGAATTGTCATAAGTTCAGACATATCTGCAGTGTTAGAATCAGAATTGAATCCAGCTTTTAAATCAAACAGAAATTGCGGAAAACGACAAATACCAACATCATACCCCTGCTCAGCTAAACTGTTAAGCAATCCACAAAGAATAGTCGTTTTGCCACTGCCTGTGTGGCCGCTGACATATAATCCCTTGTTACTCTTTTTCTGGACATAAGATAAGACCTTCATCAAAGTGGCTGCAGTATTGGCTGAAAGTGTACTGGCACGTTCCATGATGTCAAGATCCATTAATTTAATAAACGCATACTCATCAGACATATTATTGAAAAGATAATGAGAGAGTATTCTTTGATTATGTTGATATTGTTCACCATATTGACATGGACGGGTTGAAAGCAAGATTTCTCCATCATAGTCTAAATGGTACTGCATACCAACAGCTGTTTTCGGACATTGTTCAATGCTTTGACAATCACGACATAGATGATGATCTTCTTCAAAGCTCAACAATTCACTCCAGTAATCACTATAAGTCTCATAACTGATGTGATTCTGTTGAATAAACATGTAAATGTCTTTGTTTTTAAGAAGTTCTTTTAAGCTGTTTTGTTTACGTTCTTCAAAATCATCCGCTAATTTGACGGTATGACGTACATCAATCATGCTGATCTCCTTTCATCTGGCTGATCATCGCCATCAATGCCTCATTACTCTCTTCATTTTGTTTGACAGGCTTTTCTTTAGCTTTTTCGACAGGTTCACCATTATCAAAGCCTTTGGCACATTCATAAGCGTCTCTTGCCGTTTTTAAATGCTTACGTGCCCATGAAGCCCCAATAGTTTCAATATAACTCTTTGGCAAACGATTATCATTTTTTGCTAATACATATTCAATTAAGACATTTGTTACTGCAGGTGTCAATCCCAACTGCACCATAAGCGTTTCAACAATAGCTAAATCACGCATAATTGGTTCTTTACCACCCTGGCGACTCTTAAGCAATTCATATGGAGAAATTGACTCCAGATAGCGAAGATGTTTATCTAGAGTACTTTGACCATTAGTTTGACTTTTATCTGCTTCACTTTGTTTTAAATATACATCGTTGAGAGCAACACTGTCGAGAGCATGTTGTGATTTGACACGGTCTTCAAACAATTTCATATCAATGTGATCATCATTAAAACAATCTCTTACTAATGATGCCAATGTTAAAGGATCGATCGCATAGACATAACCTAATTGAATGATCTGATCAATTGACTGGCCAAGCATTCGTAATGGAATATGATGATCACGCAACGACTCTTCAAAAAGAGTTGTATCATAATCTATAGAAATCCCCTGATTAACCTCTTCATACATTTTTGCACGGGTTCTAAGTGGTCGTTCCTGCTTCAAGTCAACATCGAAAACATCTGTAAACTTCACTGGATGCTCTTCATAATTCTTCAAGCTTTCAGACTTGATTTGGAAATAACGTCTGGTGCGATCATACGATGATGTGCCAATCGTTTGTTTTAGTAATGTAGTGAGAATCTGGTTTTTGAAAAAATTCTTGAGTGATAAAGGTGAACAGACCTGATATAAATAAGTCGTACGTTCCTTTCTTAAACGAGAATAATATTGTATCAATCCTACCGCCGCTAAAACCTTGATTGCTTCATCAAGTGTTTCGAGATCACAGTTTAAATAAGAAGTAATGCGACTAATTGGTGATGGATAATGATAATGATTCATGCGCTTACCTTCATTATAAAGGAACATATAAAGTGCATAGGCATCTTTACCAATTAAAGGCATATATAAATAAATAAGCGTGTCGTTTTGGACTTCATCAAGCGGATAACTATATTGTGAAAAATAGTCATCTGTAGCATGTAAACTCATTATTTAATCACCTCCATCAATTGGTCAATACCCTTATATAAATCCTCAAGACTCTGATTATTTTCAATGACATAGTCAGCTAACTGACGTTTTTCATCAAGTGACATCTGAGCATCAATACGTCTTTGCGCATCTTCACGCGTGAGATTGTTGCGCTGCATCAGTCTGATCAATTGCTGATCATCATCACAAGCGACAACAATTGTGACATCACAGAGTCTATCAAAATTTGCTTCGAATAATAAAGGCACATCTAGAATGATAATGCTCTGAGAACAACTTGTAATAGCTTTAATAGTCTCTTTTAAAACATACGGATGAATGATCGATTCAAGCTTTTTTCTCGCTTCGGAATTAGTGAAAACAATTGAGCCTAACTTACGTCGATCAATAATTCCATCTTCCACACAATCAAAATACGTCTTTATAGCTTCTTTGACTGCTTCATCTTCATAGCTTTGATGCGTCAACTCATCAGCATCAACAACAATATAGCCTTTCTCTTTGAGATACGCTGACACAGTACTTTTTCCTGTGGCAATGCCTCCAGTTAAACCAATGACTTTTATGCCTGGTTTTTGTTCAAATAACTGACTCAATTTTTTATAGAAAAGCATATCGCTATGAGGCAAACAATGAGTCTCTGTCTTAAGATAAGCAATACTCTTTTCAACATCCTCAACCAAATATATATAAGGATTAAGATCATCATCACATGTTGCCGTTAATGATTCATCAAATAATTCCAAATCAATTGCACTCATCATGACATAATCGTTGATAGTAGCACGACCGTTGATACCTTCAATGATCATCTTTCGGGAATCATCACAGACCAGTTCAACAACGATTTCACCACAAAACAGATGTGACGGTGTCACTTTGATTAGTTCATTTGCCTCTAACAATAAAGTCAATAATGGTAAATAATCAGTATATTTCTTATAATGTATAACAATGCTTTGGATTTTCCCAAATCCATTGTTTAATGTTTCTTTTAATGCCGTTACCATCGGATGAAAAAAGATTGGATTGGCATAGCTCAATAAGCAGCATTCTTTCTCAGCTTCTTCAATTAAGAGAGATAATGCCTTTTCACTTAAATCATCAAGTTTGCTTAAAAGCACACCAGTATGATTATGTATATAAGCAGAAATATCCTGGACATCAGATGAAAGATAAACAAGATCGATATCTTCATGGTCATCAGTTACGACTTCCGATACATCTGCTTGCATCAAGGCATTATTGAGTTGTGGACAGTCATCGACTAATAACCATTTCAACATAACTAATATCTCCTGTTTTGACACTTCGGACAGAAATAGGTACCTCTGCCACCAACGACAATTTTTCTAATAGGATGACCACACACTTTACATTCCTTTTGTCCATGGACGAACAGTTTAACTTGAAACAAACCATGGATACCATTGGCATCAAAAGTGTTAATAGTAGTACCACCCTGTTCAATGGCTTCATTTAAAACATCAGAAGCCACTTGTACCATTTGCACTACACGGTTTCGTGATAATCGTGAGGCTCTTGTACGGGGATCAAGATGCATACGGAATAAAATCTCGTTGGCATAAATATTACCAATGCCACAAAGTATGGATTGATCAAGTAAAATCTGTTTAACCGTACGCTTTGAATGATGAATTTTCTTATAAATCATCTCGGAATCTGCATCCCATGGTTCATCCCCTAACTCATCAAAAGGCGGTAAAATGCGATAGTTGACAGGATCAACAAGTTTCATACGACCAAATTTACGGGTATCATTATAACGCAGGTCCTGTCCATTAGACAAATGGAATATCACATGATCGTGTTTTTCATAGGGCTTCTCACCTGCAACAATATTGTACTTGCCCTCCATACGTAAATGGGACAAAAAAGCAGCATCATCAAGATTAAAGATCAAATATTTTCCATAACGATCAATATCATTGATATGTTGATGAGCAACCTGTTCACAAAATGCCTTTGCATCACCATCAATTGTTTTTTGATAACGCAGTTCAACACTGTCAATCATTTCATTTTGCACGAAGTTTTTAAGCGTTCGTCTGACAGTTTCTACTTCTGGTAGTTCTGGCATTTTATTTCAAATCTCCCCAGGTCTTACCATAATTACCATCAACTTTTAAAGGTACATCCATTTTAAAGCAATCTTCCATAGCTTTTTTGACTACAGTCATCAATTCATCGAGCTCATCGGCGGCAACATCAAAAATCAGTTCATCATGAACCTGAAGAATCATCTTAGATTTAAAGTGATGTTTTTTCATGACTTCATCAACTTTAATCATTGATAATTTCATAATATCAGCACCTGAACCCTGAATTGGAGCATTCATGGCAAAACGTTTAGCTTGTTCACGAACAGTTCGATTGCGGTCGTTAATTGTAGGAATATAACGTTTACGATTGAGAACTGTTGAGACATAGCCCTTCTCGGAACAACTTTCAACTATATCATTCATATAAACAGCAATCTCTGGATACGTCTGATAGTAACGTTCAATAAATCTCGTAGCTTCAGCCATCGACATGCCAACATCATTGGCAAGACGGAAATTACTCATTCCATAAATAATACCAAAGTTAACAGCTTTTGCCTGGCGGCGCATTTCATCTGTGACCTCACTGTCATCCAAGCCAAAAACGAGTGCCGCTGTATGGCGATGAATGTCTTTATCAGCATTAAAAGCATCAATCAAACCTTTAACCTTAGCGACATGTGCCAATATTCTAAGTTCGATTTGTGAATAATCGAAAGAAACAAGATAATCAAAACTTGGTTCAAAAGCATAACGAATCTTTTTACCCTCTTCTGTTCTTACAGGAATATTCTGCAAGTTAGGATCAATTGAGGAGAGTCTGCCTGTTTGTGTCAATGTCTGTAAATAAATGGTATGAATTTTTCCATCAGAAAAAATCTGTGACTGTAAACCCTTAAGATAAGTTGATGACAGTTTTGTCAACATACGATAGTCAAGCAACAATGGGAAAATTGGATGCTGATCGACCATCGACTCTAAAACTGGTTGGGCTGTTGAATAACCAGTTTTAGTTTTCTTTTTAGCTTTAAAGCCCATTTTATTGAAAAGAATGTCTCCAAGCTGTTTAGGAGAACCGATATTAAAAACTTCTCCTGCATAGTAATAAATCTTATCGGCAGTTTCTTCGATTTGTTTTTCAAAGACAGTTTCCATTCGCTCTAACACATCAGGATTGACCTTTGCACCCTGCCATTCCATTTCACCTAAAATATGAGCAACTGGCAATTCAATAGATTGATAAAGCTCATACTGGTTTTCTTCTTTAAGCTTTTTAATGGCTTCATTTTTTAATACATAAATGGCTTTAGCTTTTTCCTGAGCATGGACGGCAACCATTTCAACATCGGGAATATGACGTTTAGCACCTTTGCCAAACACTTGTTCATCATAATGCACCTGTTCATAGTTGAAATAATTACATGTATCTTTAACTTCGTCCTTGATTGATGGTGAAAGTACATATGATGCCAATCTCAAATCAAAGACCATACCCTTAAGATCGACACCATTCCATCTTGAACCAATAATTGCAGCCTTAATATCAAAACCATATTTATGTTTTGTTTCATCTTTCATATAAGATTTAAAGTTATCGTCTGATAATGCATCTGTAAGGTCAATATAGAAAGATTGATTTGGGTTATAAAATCCATAACCTAGTATAAAAGATTTGTGATAGTTTTCATCATAGATTACCGCATAAACTGCAGTATCTTCCTTAATGTCGGGGAATGATTTGACCACATTGGCAACGACGGGCTTTTGATCCAAGACTGTTTCCTCATTTGTTTCAACAATCTGATCACCCTGTTCAATAGTCATTGAACGAATCAAACTATTCATATCATATTTTGCATAAAAGGCTTTGAGAGTCTCAAAGTCATAGCCATCATAAGCGGCTTTATCAAGGTCGACGTCAATTGGCACATCACGAAGAATGGTCGCAATTTGTTTTGAAGCAATGGCATCATTCATTCCCGCTCTGACCTTTTCGCCCATCTTACCTTTGATTTCGTTCTGGTGTTCCTGAATGCCTTCAACACTGCCATATTCATGAAGGAGTTTTAATGCGGTCTTTTCACCAACGCCTTTAATACCAGGGATATTATCGGCTGTATCGCCCATTAAACCAAGTAAATCTCTGATTTGATCAGGCTTCAGATCATAACGTTCTTCTAATTCTTTTAACCCAACGATTTCCATTTCTGAGACACCACGTTTATTGGTACGATAAATGGTCGTCTTATCAGAAATCAGCTGGAATGCATCTTTATCACCTGTATAAATTGAGACATTAAGATCATGATCTTCACCAAAACGTGACAGTGTACCAATCAAATCATCCCCTTCATAGCCTTCGAGTTCATAATAAGTAATATTAGCCGAACGTAAATATTCACGTACGATTTCAAATTGAGGAATTAATTCTTCTGGTGCTGGTTTTCTTGTTGCTTTATAGTTTTCCATCAATTCATTTCTGAATGTTGTGCGACCAACATCAAAAGCAACAATCAGATAACGAGGATGACGTTTTAAAATTGTATTCATCATGCGGGCAAAACCAAAAATCGCATTTGTTGGAATACCATCTTTATTAAACATAAAGTTGCCTGTTGCTGCTGTTGCATAATAGGCTCTAAACAACAAGGAGTTGCCATCTATTAATACTAAATCATTCATCTAAACTAACCTCTCTTACCTGATTAATAATAAGTGACACACGGTCTTTGATTTGAACACGTACTTCCATCAATACCGTATTGCCTCTTTCAAGTGCTTTGCGATAACGCGAATACTGATTCGCGAAACAAACACATTCAGCACTTCCTGTTTCATCATTACCTTCAATAAATGCCATCTGATTGCCATTCTTATCAACAATCGTACGTACACGGTTGATTGTCATGACAATTAAGATATTGCGTTGACCCGACGTTGAAGCATCAGCTAATGCAATAATATCATATGGCAGTTTTTCCTTGATAAAGACGATTGGATGTGTTGATAAATAAATATCAAGTACTTCTTTTTCATTTTCAAGTCGTTGATTGCGATATTCACGGATATCGCGTAATATTGGCTCTTCATCGATACCAAGAGTATCTTTTAAAGAGACATAATTAATCATAATATCCAGATTGCCTTTTAAAAAGGCACGATTTGGATTGAATTCATCAAATGCTCCTGCATCAATCAGACTTTCGATGACCTTGACTGATAAACGTTTTGACGACATTCGGGAAAGAAAATCATACATATCTGTAAATAAGCCTTTTTCACGTTCCTGAATAATTGCCTGATAAGCTGCTGCGCCTACATTTTTGATAGCAACTAAAGAATAACGAATCCCCTCTTCTTCAACCATAAAGCGTACAGAAGAACGATTGATTGAAGGTGGCAGAATGGCTGTCCCATAACGACGGCTTTCTTCAATAACATGACGTTTTGTATCTTTCGATGCCGAACTGTTTGATAAAATCGCCGCATAAAAATATTTAGGATAATTCGCTTTTAAGTAAGCAGCCTGATAAGCAACACAGGCATATGCGACACTGTGTGATTTATTAAAGCCATAATCTGCGAATTTCTCAATCAAGTCATAAATCTCTTCAGCGATAGCCTGGGAATACCCTTGAGATAAACTACCTTCAATAAACTCAGCACGGAGCTGGTTGATTGTTTCCGGATCTTTAGCTGATACACCTTTACGTAACGTATCTGCCTTACCCATTGAAAATCCGGCGATTTTAACCGCTATCTGCATGATTTGTTCCTGATAAATGATAATACCATAAGTTGATTCAAGTATCTCTTCGAGTTCAGGAATCAAATAAGTGATTGGCTTCTTTTTATGACGACGAGCAAGATATTCATTGATATTATCCATTGGACCCGGGCGGTACATCGCATTGGCAGCAACAATATCATTGAAATGATTTGGTTTCATCTTGCGCAATAATGCACGCATGCCATTGGATTCAAGCTGGAAAACACCAAAGGTATCACCACGTGACAATAATTCAAATGTTTTTTGATCATTAAATGGAATCACATTAAGATTGATCAGGGTACCCTGATCACGATAAATATCCTGAATAATATAATCCAATACTGTCAAATTTCTCAAACCAAGCAGGTCCATTTTCAGTAAGCCGGCTTTTTCAATGTATTTCTTCGAGAACTGTGTCATTATCGCATCTGATGGTCCCTTGACTAATGGCACGATTTCATTGAGCGGCTTTGGTGATAAGACGACACCACCTGCATGCATTGAAATATTCTTTGGTAAGTGTTCGATGACACTCATTGGCCCTATCAGTTTACGCAAAGTTGGATCACTATTGACGATTGATTGGAATGATGCAGAGTTTTCGTAAACTTCAGTAATTGTTTTTTTGTTACGTCCACCAGTTGGTACCATCTTCGCCAGGAGTTCCAAACGTGGTGCTGGCAAGCCAAATACCTGACCTATTTCCTTGATTGCCACACGTGGTCCATATGTTGTAAAAGTGACAATCTGAGCAACACGATCCTGTCCATATTTATCAATCACATATTGAATAACTTCATCACGGCGGTCATCTTGAAAGTCAATATCTATATCAGGCATGGAGACGCGTTCAGGATTCAAGAAACGTTCAAATAGTAAATCATAAGCCATTGGGTCAATATTGGTTATACCCAATACATAAGCGACAAGAGAACCTGCGGCAGAACCTCTTCCAGGACCAACGACAATATGATTCACTTTAGCATAGCGTACATAATCCCAGACAATTAAAAAATAATCATCAAATCCCATTGAGTGGATGACATTGAGTTCGTAATTCAAACGTTCAATATAATGGCGAGGAATCTGACGACCATGGAAACGTTTTTTAATACCCAAACGGCATAAAGAAAACAGATAATCATGGGCATCGCCATTATTTGGTACTGGATATTTTGGCAGATTCATCACATTTGCAGGAATACTAACATGACACAAATCAATCAAATCATATGTATTCTGTAAAATATCTGGAGCAAATAACGCTCTCATTTGAGTTTCTGTCTTTAAATATTTTTCAGTCGTCATTGGTTGATATTGAGGTGGCAACTCCTGATCACTAACTGCTGCCTGCATTAAGTCCACTGCAATGGCATCTTGTTGTCTTAAATACGAAACATCATTGCCAAAGACGACCTTGACACCAACATAGCGAGCAAGATTAATCAATTTCTCTGTCATCTGTTCATATAAAGCAATCTTATGATTCTGAACCATGACATAAAAATGATCACCAAAAAGGGTAACGAACTGACGCATATACTCTTCTGCAAGAGTTTCCATTTCTTTAAGCAATAAACGTTCTATAATGCTTTCATTTGATGCCGATAAGATGATGAGATGATCTTTATAGTTAACTAAAGTTTGTAAAGAGACAGGCTTATTAAGGGTGCAGATATCACTAACGATTTTGACTAAATGAAAATAACCCACATCATCCATAGCCATCAGAGTCAGGGGATAGATTTCATCGTTGATTGATACAGAAGCTTCAACACCAATCAATGGTTTGATTTTCGCCTTTAGACATTCCTGAAAGAATTCAAAAGCGCCATACATATTGTCTGTATCAGTCAGAGTAAGTGCAGGAATACCATGTTTAACGGCTTCATCAATCAAATCACGAATGAGAATCGTACTCTGTTGAAAACTGTAACAGCTTTTAATTTGTAAGTGTCCAAACATAGTCCCACATCCTTTCTTGACCATTATATCATAATTTTACTAAAGAAGTGCTTACTGCACAACTTTCTTGGGCGAATCAAAAAAGCGATGCTTTCAAAACATCGCTTAGTATTTAAATACACTTAATGTGCATGTTGCCTTGAGATCACCAACACTTGCTGTGATTACACACTGCCCTTCGCCAACACCAGTCACGACACCTTTAGAAGAAACTGTTGCCACCTTTTTATTGCTTGATGACCATTTAAGGTTAGCTACATCAGGTGATGAAGCATCCACTAAAGTAGCTGTTAATTGTCCCTTATTGCCTACTAATACATAGCCGGCAGTGACGTCAAGAGTCAAACTTGTAACAGGCACATAATCTTTAGTTGACATTTTATATGTCGAATTAAATGACTTAGTATTATAAGCCTTATCACGTGTATGTTCAGTAAAATTGGCATTAGATTTCAAGAAATAGCGATAACGCGAGTTGCCGGCATCCCATGTTGAATCAACATTATAATACTTACCATTAAGCTTAACAATATTCCAGGCATGAGATTTTTTATTACCGGTGATAAAACGACAATTGACACCTGCCATTAGGCAGAGACGATAAAACAACAATGCATAGCCTTCACAGACTGCTTTCTTTTTAATCAGAGCATTGTACGGTGTATAACGCATACCGCTTGTTGATACATGATCATAGGCGATATTAGACGTCATCCAATCATAGATCTTTTTGACCTTCTGGTAATCAGTGCTGTTAGCCATATCTAAAGACTTAATCAATGCTTTACCCTGGGTTTGAACCTCTTCATCCTGAGCTTTTGTCATACGATAAGTAATCGCAAAGGTATAACGGCATTTTTTCCTACTGCCATAGATCAGGAAATTATATTGCCAGTGATCAATATTCCATTCAATCGAATCGCCTTCATTCGATGTTTTCGTATGTGCATAAGCCTTTTTGAGAATCTTACTGGCAGTACTTTTTGCCTTCTTTTTCGTTGAAATCAAAGACTTTTTGGTTATGTAGAAGGTAAAGGTCGCTTTATGCTTCTTTAAATATGAGCGTACTTTTTTACCTGCAGAAGAGACAGATTTATAAGATTTCGCTTCGGATGTGATTTGTATTTGTGGCATTGCTTTAAAGCCAGACGCATCACTCACACTGCCACTCATTGCAGAAACATTAGTGAAATGTCCAAAAGTCAGCATTACACTTATTATCATCACAATTATTTGACGATAGACTTTCACATTATCACTCCCTTTCTTTCATTCTTATCATAACACAAATCTCTTTTTTTAAAATCTTTTTCAGACTGAAATCAAGCATTGATTTCTGACTCATTATTATCTTTTTCTAGCATCGCAGTGTTACCAACCAGACAAGTTGCACCTTCATTTGATAAGCGATCTAAAAGATCACACCATTTCAACAGGTCTTCTTTTGTAGTCGACAACATTTCCTTACGGAAACGAACAGCATCTTCGTATCGATAACCAGTGATATAAGATTCATCACTACGTAATCCTTTGACAACTTCAGCCATTAACGGTTCAGTTGTTGCAATCGTTGAAATAATATATTTATCGATTTCTTCTTCGCTTTCAACAAAGCCTCGCAAGAATTCACTCATTCCTTTATAGGCATCAAGTGTAGCTAATGGTGAAGGATCGCGATAAGAATAAGTTGCAATCGTACCTGATAAGCCAGCAGATAATCCTGTACCATAGGCACCACCCTGTACACGAACAACATTCCATAAATAAGACAGACTGATAATATTAGCTGCAACTGATAAACTGCCATCATAGCTTAAACCTGCTTCTTTGAGATGGTAACCTTTAACCGCATAACCAATACCAGCAGGAATAGTAATTTCCGTCATCAGGTCATCATGATTGACATATTTATAAGAATGCGCAACTGGTGTACCTGATTTAAATATATCCAACAATAGACTCAATTCATCTTTAAGCTCATGAGTAGCTGAATATGAGAAGAACAAGCGGTTCTTCACAAAGACTTTTTCTCTGACATCATTGAAGAATGAAATCATATCAGTAAACATATCATCGCTGAAGTCGAGTGAATCAAGATAATTGATCATATCCAAACCAGCAAGTGCTTTTTGAATCGCATTACGTGCATCATAATGTGCCAAGGTATCCATCATACCCAATGAGTGTCCGCTCATGATTTTGAGCTGTTTGCCATCATCAATCAACTGCTTCAAAATATCACTCATACGTCCCTGATCAAAGATAGTATTGTGGATGATATCATCAATAATAGCCATACCGGCTTCTAGATTTTCTTCTAGTAAAGAAGCGGTGATCAGCACATAAGGTTTACCATTAGCTGAGTCTTTATTGTTCAAGAAGCTGCGAATAGTGAAATTCAAGCGGCCAAAGACAGATTTGATATCTTTCTGTAAAGTTAATGCATCACGAGTTGTTGTTGGCATTTCTTCCAAGAACTGTGTCATTAAAGCAATCTTTGTCAATTCAGGAAGAGAATAATCTGAACAGTCAAAGTAATAACGTAAATGAATGACACCTTCAATTTTAGTGACACGATGAAGAACTTTCACACCATCATATTCACTTTCGTTTGATTGCGCTTTTTCAGGTTCTGGATTGACTTCATCAAGAGTGAGTACTGGTAAGGTGCTGAGCTGTTCTAAGGTATCCGGTGTTGATTGCCATTTAATCAGATTATCGTTTAGTTCGTTTAAAGCGTTCAAATCATCATCAGACATATGGGCAAGCTTGTTATCTAAATGCTTTTGTTCAAACGCACGAGTTTCTTCACCTAATGATGTTGATGGCAATGTTAAAACAGTGACTGTTTGATCATCTTCAATAAGCATCTTCATCATTAATTCTTCATAGGCGCCTGTTTCAACCTGTTCACGCATCTGTTTAATAACATCATTGTAAACAAGATAAGTCAATGGATCGCCACCATGAAGCCAGCTGTTCATAGCGAGAATCGCACGCATCAATCCTTGTGGTTCTCCAGGAGTACGTAACTTAAATGACAACTGATTGATTGATGCCTGAATCATCTCATGGTCCAAACCTTTGTCATAAATCTCTTCAACCGTTTTCTTGATCAATGCTTTAATAGCCTGGACATTGTCAGGGTCGATATTACGGCAATGAACGATAGTTACAGTATTGGCAATCGTGTCATCAACTTCCAATTCCAGATCTTCTACCAAATTTGCATCCAATAGTGCTTTCGCAAGTGGTGCTTCATTAGAACCCGTTAAGACATCAACGATAATACCCTGCATCATGTTTTGTAACATATCCTGCCAGCCACCAATAATTTTACCGATAGACAGCTGTGCCTTCGCATCATCACCATCTTCAACTTCATAATATTGAGTCAGTTCACGGTTATCTAAAGGCTGTGGGTCAGGAATGGTAATATGAAGATCAGCTTGATCATATTGAGATAAATAAGAATCAATCATCGCTAATGTTTCATCTAATGGCACATCTCCATCAATAAAGAAGCGCGCGTTGGATGGATGATAAAAACGTTTATACATCTCAACAAACTGTTCATAAGTCAAATTAATAATGGAAGATGGTTCACCACCACTATTGAAGCCATAGCATGTTGGACCAAAGAGCAAGCGGTTGACGCCCTGGCGCATCACTTCTTCAACATCTGACATAGCACCTTTCATTTCATTAAGAACAACGCCCTTATAAACATTGCCATCTTCATTCAATTCAATATGACAGCCTTCCTGCGCAAAGATATAAGGATTCGTCAAAATATCAGGGGCAAAGACTGCATCAAGATAGACACTCATTAAATTGAGATAATCCTTTGTGTTGCGTGAAGACACTGGATACATTGTCTTATCAGAAAATGTCATCGCATTTAAAAAAGTATTTAATGAACTCTTCAACAGTTCAACAAAAGGTTCCTTAACAGGATACTTTTTTGATCCACATAAAACTGAGTGTTCAAGGATATGGAAAACACCCGTATCATTTTCAGGAATCGTTTTAAAAGTCACACTAAATAATTTATTGATATCTCCATTATTATGGAAGCATAATTCTGCTCCTGTTTTCATATGAGTCATTTCCACTAATGTAGAATTCAGTGCTTTGACATCGCGTACACGCGTGACGACAAAGCCATGTAATTGATCATCAACATTGAACATAATCAAATACTCCTTTCAGATAGTCTTTATTTTAGCGATTTTTTGATTTTTCTACAAGTCATATACAAAAAAGGAGATCTAACCGATCTCCTCTAAACGCTGTGCAAACTGATCTGGACATGAAGTTGGCCTCATACCACACTTAATGCCTCTTAATCGACGGATAATTTCATCTTTTTCCATACCATCAGCCAATGCTGCAACACCTTGTGTATTGCCATGACATCCGTTTAAAAAGTGAATATTGACGACTTTTCCATCGACCACATCAAAACTTACCTGTCTTGCACAGGTACCTCTCATAGGGCAATCATAATGCATTGATTAAATCCTCCCTTTAAGCATGTTCATTGATATAAGACTGAATCTGATCATGAATTTTTAATGCCAGTTCATCACTTTTCATATTGGCGTAGTCTTCAGGCATGATTGGTTCAAAGAAGTGAAGCTGTACTTCAACCTTCTTTAAATTGTTTTCTTCAACAACCTTAAATGAGTTCATAATTGCTGCTGGAACGATCGGCACTTTCGCATCCATACCAGCTCTAAAAGTACCTGATTTGAATTCTAATAAAGTATTACCTTGCTTAGAACGTGTACCTTCAGGATAAATGACATATGGAATCCCTTCTGTCATTTCTTTTCTTGCCTGACGAATGACTTTAACAGCCTGACGGAAATTTTCTCTGTCAATTGCAGGGAATTCAAGGAAACGTAAAGCATCTCCTACAGCCACAACATCCATCAATTCCTTCTTAGGAATAATTTTAAATGGACGTTCCATCACTTCAAACATTAATAAGATATCATACATACCCTGATGGTTTGGTGTCATCAGGAAAGCACCATCCTTAGGAATATTTTCGATACCGGTAATGATAGGTTTTGTACGGCAGCAACGCAGGGCATGACGACAAATCCCACGGACAAATTGATAACGTTCTTCGTAAGGATATTTATCCTTATTGCGAGCATATTTTTTGACACCAAAGTAATACTTTGGAAGACTGAAGAACAGACGGAATAATATATAAGCAATTCGTATCATACTATGATCTCCTGTAAATCTCTAATGTAAAAGTTTCAAACGGTTTTGTTTCAACGAGCTGATAGCCATAAACACTAAAATCTGGGAAGTATGTCTCACCAGTGTGAGTGCCTGGAATTCTTGATAATAATAATTCATCAGCAACACCTAAGCACTGACGATAAATAGAAGCACCACCACAAATATAAAGAGTCTGATCACTGTTTTTGTATTCATTTAAAACATCAGTCAAACTATCACGTACCTCAACACGTTCATCTTCAAAAGGCACATCTGCAACGACAATTGTATGACGGTTTGGTAAAGGTCTGCCAATGGCTTTATAAGTAGTTAATCCCATAAGGATGGTCTGATTGAGGGTCGTTGCTTTGAAATGTTTAAGATCCTCAGGTACATTCCATGGCAGTCCTGTTTTAGAATCCTTTTGACCAATCAACAGATTCTCATCTGTTGCAACAATGATTGAAATCATTAAACACTCACCTTGCCTCTCAATTTACCATGTGACTGATAATCTACCAATTTGATGTCATCAATTGTGAAATCAAAGATTGATTTGACATCAGGATTAAGCTGAAGCTTTGGTAATGGTAATGGTTCTCGTTCTAACTGTGTCTTAACAACATCAATGTGATCTTGATAAATATGCAGATCACCAAATGTATGAACAAACTCTTTAGGCTGATAACCACAAACCTGCGCCAGCATACATGTTAATAAAGCGTAAGATGCGATGTTGAACGGTACACCAAGGAATGTATCTGCACTTCTTTGATAAAGCTGACAGCTCAAATATTTCTTATCTGGTGATACATAGAACTGCATCAATGTATGACATGGAGGAAGTGCCATCTGATCGACCTGAACTGGATTCCATGCAGAAATAATATGACGTCTTGAAAATGGATTGTTTTTGAGTGAATCAACCAGACGTGACAACTGGTCAATGCCCTGATAATTGAAATTACGCCATTGCGCACCATAAACAGGTCCAAGGTTGCCATGTTTTTTAGCGAATTCATCATCATCACGAATTTTTGCGATAAATTCTTCTAATGTTTCACCATTAAAGTCTTCACTCTTTTTAAAATCTTCATATGGCCATTCATTCCAGATACCAACGCGACGATCAACAAGATATTTGATATTTGTATCGCCTTTAATAAACCAAAGCAATTCTTCAGCA
Source organism: Erysipelotrichaceae bacterium (assembly GCA_017633115.1). Taxonomy (GTDB): domain Bacteria; phylum Bacillota_I; class Bacilli_A; order Erysipelotrichales; family Coprobacillaceae; genus RGIG9341. Next base: position 35,659 of record JAGBPZ010000062.1, read on the forward strand.
ATTGGTCTTAAGAACATTTTTTTAGTCGTTAATAATGGGAACCCTTCACGCAAATCATAACGTGTCTGATAGCCAAAACAACTGCGTGTACCCGTACCTGTACGGTCATCACGGTCTTCACCATTTTCTAAGATATATCTACACATATCCAAATATTGTTTCATGGTCAATGCCTCCTGTCTTAAATATGATTTATTTTATCATATGACATACTTTGTCGCAATGATTACGCTTCTCTCTTAATCAATCGCACTACGATAAGGTTCAGAAATATAGCGCAACTTAAGAGCCTGATGACGTCTATAAGCATATGGATCATCATTATAATCTTTGAGATAAGCATACATCTTCTTCAAGTCAGGCCATTGTTTCTGGAAATATGTACAGCCAAGAACTACAACTGCATAATAATGGCCATCATCTTCAACGACACCGGCAAAAGATTTACCTGCAAGATCAGTGAGACCGGTCTTGCCACCTTTCATCCAATTATATTTCAATAATGCGTTAGTTGATTTTAAAGTCAGTTTATGTTGACCGTTAGCATTTTTGTATGGATAACGGCGTTTCATAATGACACTGCGAATCATATCATTTTTATAAGCATAAGCGGCGATTTTCGCTAAATCACCAGCTGATGAATAATGATTATAATCACTCAAACCATGAGCATCAACAAAGTGCGTATGTGTACAGCCAAGCTCTTTAGCTTTAGCATTCATGAGTTTTGTGAATTCCTTAATACTGCCAGCAACATGCTCACCAATAGCTGTAGCCGAACCATTACTTGAAGCCATCAACATTGCGTGCATCAAATCTTTAAGTACGATCTTTTCTCCATCTGCCAGATAAATCGTACTCCATGGCGTTGAAGCGGCTCGAGCTGATACAGTGACGACATCGTTCATCTGACAATGTTCTGTGGCCACGATTGCTGTCATCAATTTAGTGATACTTGCCATGGCACGTTCATCAGACATGTGCTTTTGATAAACGACATTATCCTGATTGTCAATTTCTTCAATAATAGCAGCTTTAGCCTGTAATGATAAATGAGCGATTGGCAAACGTATTGTCAATTGCATCATTGGACTTGTATAGGATTTATGAGTATCTGTTTCATCAGCAACGATGCGCCAATATGTTAATTGTCGCAATGGGAAATAAGTACTTGGTAAGACGACACGTAAATGGGTATCTTCTGCTGATAAAGTATAGCTGTTGACGTTGACCCACTTATGTGTTGCCGTTGCTAAATGCTGGAGTGTATAGGTACGATCCGTACCATTGACAACTCGGCAATTGATAATACGTGAAGCATTTGGCGATGTTTCCTGCCATCTTTTCCAACCCTTCAGTTTAGTCGTTTCCTTTTCTTTGAAATGGATCGAAAGTGTCAAATCTTCATTAATATCTTTAATCTTTGAACCTGCTTTGTAATAATGATTATCAAGCATCCATCCCGCAAACAGACCAGTTGAATCATTGAACAGCTTTTTCGCGACATGGTAACTATGCTGACTCATATAGCCATCGAATTGTCGACTGTTACCATCCTGATCTACATAAGTCAATGTATAAAACTTAGTATCAGGTGCACACCACTGGGCATAGAGTGTAACTTTTTTGTCTTTAAAATAACCAGTATCAACATAATCCTGATCTACATAATAAGTGCCTTTTCCTGCCTTATCCGTTGTCCAGCCCGCAAATAAAGCGGTCTCTTTATGAAAGCCACAATAAGGTAACTGCGAATAACTATCAATATCGATTGATGTCATTTCGCCACTACCACCATTGGCATTAAAGCTTATGTGAAGAGACGGTGTCGTCTCCTTTTCACCATGAACCTGATGATAAGGCAATAAGGTTATGAGTAAAGCCGTTATAACGACCATTAATTTTGTTTTCATTTTCATCACCATCAACATCTTATCACAACTAGAGATGCAAAAAAAGGTTGACTATATAGCCATACCTTTATAATGCGTATAAGTTTCAATGACAGCATTCGTACAATCATTGAGAGTGCGATCATTGTGAATATGAATATCACACGCACTTGTGTAGAGCGGATGACGTTCACCGTAAAGTTTATAAAGTTGCTGAGCCCCTTCTTTTAATAATGGACGACCGCTTGTATCAACATCTTCAACAATATTGGCAATTGGTCGATCCAGATAGAAAATAACGCCATTTTCCTTTAATGCCTCAATGTTTTCCCAACGTTTTATGACACCGCCACCAGTTGAAATAACAACACCTTTCTTTTGTGAGACTTCCTTTACACATAAGGTTTCATGATCACGGAAATAAGTCTCGGAAATCGCAAACATGTCAGGAATACTCATTGCGAAACGATGTTCCAGATAGTCATCGAGATCGACAAAATCCATACCAGTTTTTTCAGCCAGCAATTGTCCAATCGTCGTTTTACCACAGCCCATGATACCAATTAATACGATATTGGCATTTGGGCGTTTATACTGTCTTAAAATGGCAGTCTGATAACGTTTAGATAGCCCCATATTGTATTGAATAAACTGTTGGACATATGGCTTAACTTCATCATCGGTCACACGATCCAGATTGCGTTTTAAGACTTCATCTTCACGTCCTGGTTGAATGATGGATAAGTTGTTTGCCATTTTATATTCAATGACATCTTTAGCGAGCTGCAAGCGTCTTTCTATCAACGGCATAAGTTGCGCATCGATGGCATCGATTTCCGCACGACATTCTTCTAAAGTTTTCATCTTATTTTAACATGTCCAGAATCCCTAGCGCTGCCATGGCTTCGACCACAACAACAGCTCTTGGGACGATACAAGGATCATGTCTTCCTCCAATCTTTAAAGTTGTATTGGTTTTGTTTCTTACATCCACAGTGTCCTGTGGTATAGAAATAGATGCAGTTGGCTTAATCCCTACAGTAAAGACAATTGGCATACCATTGCTGATACCTCCAAGAACACCACCATTATGATTTGTTTTTGTTTTAACAGTTTCCTGATCATAATAATAAGCATCATTTGCTTCAGAGCCATTCAAAAGCGTGATGTCATCAAGATCACCAAAAGAAACAGACTTCACCGCTGGAATACTCCACAACAATGTTGCCAGATGTGACTCTAGAGAATCAAAAAATGGAGCACCGATACCAGCAGGTACACCAGTGATGGCACATTCGATTTTACCACCAACACTATCACCTTTTTTCTTAGCTTCAACTATACACTCTTCCATATCCTTAAAGATATCTTTATTGATCACTGGATAGAGTTGATCTCTTAAAGCATAAAACTCAGGTTCGATACCAAAATGATCATCTAACACATTGTGAATGGATAGAATATGTGCACCTATTTCAATTCCTTTGTCTTTAAGAATCTGTTTTGCAATAGCCCCTGCAAATACAATTGGTGCTGTCAAACGTCCTGAAAACATACCACCACCGCGGACATCGTTATAACCTTTGAATTTGACAAAAGCTGGATAGTCGCTATGTCCGGGACGCATTTTAGCTTTTAATTCTTCATAATCCTTAGAATGCTGAGATGTATTTTTAATCATTGCGCATAATGGTGCCCCAGTTGTGACACCATTTAAAACACCACTCATGATATCATAACCATCTGTTTCTACACGTGAAGTCGACAGTTGATTCTGCCCTGGTGCACGGCGTTTCATCTCTTTATTGATCAATTCATAATCCAGTTTGAGACCTGCAGGTAAATTGCCAATAATAATACCAATTGCTTCACCATGGCTTTCACCAAAGATGGACAATTCTATATTTTTACCCCAGTTAGCACTCATGAGTGTTTCCTCCTAACTTTTTATAATGTAAGAAAAAATCTGGGTAAGATTTTTTCACACATTCATAATCATCAATCACGATATTACCTTCTGCTTTCAATGCCAAAACAGCGGCACTCATAGCCATACGATGATCATGCATTGTTGTTACATGACATCCTCTTACTTGACCACCTGTGATCGTGAGTGAATCCTCAGTTTCTTCAACTTCAATACCCGCTTTTTTAAGCATCTTAGCGATTGCTTCAAGACGGTCACATTCCTTTAAACGTAAACGTCTGGCATTATAGATATGACTGACACCTTTGGCATAAGCACAGGCAACTGACATCACCGGCATTAAATCTGGCTGTTGTGAGGCATCGATATCAATCGCATTAAGTTCATCAGCCTTGATAATCAAACCTTCTTCATTAAATGACCATGAAGCACCCATGGACACAAGAAAATCTAAAATGGCGCAATCACCCTGCTTTGAATGAGGATTTAAATCACGTAAAGTAACTTCCGACCCAAGTGTATCAGCCACCAGATAAAATGCTGCCTGAGAATAATCGGCTTCGATGCGTTCATCATGAGGATGATAATGTTGTTGTCC
>JAGBPZ010000063.1 GCA_017633115.1 Erysipelotrichaceae bacterium
AAAGCTAATCTCCATACTGATAAGATGATTAGAAGATTCTACATCAAAAGTGGTTTCTTTACACCACCATTTGAAACTATTGAAAGTTTGGAATATAGACTTAAAACGATGTATTCAGACGTTCATGTCAGTCATGTTGAAAGTATTGCTGTATTTAATTGTCGAAAGTAGGGTGAAAATATGAGCTATCATATTGAACAAAACACGATTCAGGAAACATTGATCATTCCTTTGTTTGCTAGAAAAATATGTTCTGATCATTACCCTGATTTATTCTATGACGCAGAAGCAGTAAGACTTTGTAATAGTTTAGATTATGACTTTTCCAGCAGAGAAAAATTGATGAACAGCCAGATGGGACTATTTGGTGCTTTAGAAGTCGCCCAGCGTCAATATGATCTCCAATTTGAAGTCGAAGCTTATTTGAAAGATCATCCAGAAGCAGCTGTTGTCAATATGGGCTGTGGTTTAGATGATACTTTCCATAAAGTCAATAATCATCGTTGTCATGGTTATAATATTGATTTTCCAGATGTCATTGAAGTACGCAATGAATTATTAGAAACACAAGAAAATGAAACCAATCTTGCTTATGATTTAAATGACACATCCTGGTTTGATCTCATTGATGATCATGATGGTGCTATCTTCTTTGCTTCAGGTGTCTTTTATTACTTTAAAACTGAAGATGTCAAAGCTTTGTTTAATGCGATGGCAGAACGTTTTAAACATGGTGTGATCGTCTTTGATTCATGTAATAAGACTGGGGCTAATATGATGCGTAAGACCTGGCTCAAAGAAGCGGGCATTACAGATGTCAAAGCCTATTTCTCTTTAGAAGATCCAAATTCTGTAGGTACCTGGAGTGATGATTTTGAATCAGTGACAAATCGCAGTTATATGTGTGGTTATCGTGATATTCGTTCATCAGTTAGTTTACTTCATCGCATAATGATATGGTTTTGTGACCATATCGTGAAAATGGCTATTGTGAAAGTGATATTTAAATAGGTGATTTTATGAAATTTTATACTTATGGCAATCAACGCAATCCTTCAATTATGTTAATCCCTGGTACATGTTGTCATCATTCTATGTTTGATCATGTCATCGAGGGATTGACTGAATCCTTTTATGTCATCGTTGTCTCATACAGTGGTTTTGATGAAACGGATGACTCTATTTATATCAGTCAAAATAATGAAATCACAGCCATTGAAGACTATGTCACGATTCTCTTACAGGGACATGTAACATGTGTCTATGGCAGTTCATTAGGTGGATCATTGGTCGCTGACTTAGTGCAAAGACAAGTGATTCGTATCGATCATGCGATTATCGGCAGTTCTGATATGGACAAAATGGCACCTCAAGCAGCCAAGCTTCAATCTATTGCCAGTGCTAAACTTCTTTATCCAATCATTGATACAGGGATTCTGCCTTCATGGATGAAGAAGGTCAACGACATCAAAATATCCAGACATCCTGAGATTAGACAATATCGCGAAACATTTATGAAACTGTTCATGCCCAAACAGCTGCGTCATGGTGTTGTTAAACTAGAGAGCATCGAACATCAAATCTATAGTGATTTAGTGACGCCAATTCAAAAAGGTATTGATAGTCCATACACGACGATTCATGTTTTCTATGCAACTAAAATGGGACCAAAGTATGAGAAACGTTATCATAAATATTTTGCTCGTCCTGAAATAAGATTCTTTGATTTTTATCATGAAGAATTATTGATCTGTTTTCCTGAAAAATGGCTCGAAGAAGTTAAGGATTGTTGTCGATAGGTGGGACAAGTTGTCCCATCTTTTTTTGATGGATCAATTAAAAGATTTTTGAAAATTTCGTAATGACAATTGTCTAATGTGCTATACTTTTTATGTATGAGTTAAACTAGACAGGTTAAGTGTTTAAGAGGGAAGTGTTGTTATGAATAAAGAAAAGTCATCGATGTTGACAGGAACTCTATGGGATAAGATTCTTTTGTTTGCGTTGCCATTAGCGGCAAGCTCAATCCTGCAACAATTATTTAATTCGGCTGACGTTGCCGTCGTTGGACGTTTTGCTGGTACAGTTGCTTTAGCAGCAGTCAGTTCCAATGGTTCAATTATTGGCTTACTGGTCAACAGTTTTGTTGGTATGTCAGTAGGGGCTAATGTCGTCATTGCGAATTATATCGGTCAGGAACGTATGGACCATGTCAAGAAGGCCATTCACAATGCGATTACTCTGGCTGTGATCATTGGGTTATCATTGATGGTAATTGGGATAGTGATCACACCATACATGTTGCGTCTTATCGGTTCACCTGCTGAAGTCTTTCCTTATGCAGTGCTCTATTTACGCATCTACTTCATAGGGGTACCATTTATCATCCTCTATAACTTTGAAGCGGCTGTCTTGCGTTCACATGGCCAGACTCAAAGACCAGTCATTTCTTTATCAGTTGCTGGTGTCATCAATATCATTTTGAACTTGATTCTTGTTATCGTGTTTAAGATGTCGGTTGCTGGGGTCGCAATTGCGACAGTTGTTTCTAATATCGTCAGCTCCATGGATTTATTATTCTATTTATTGCGTGATAAGAGTGGCTATGGTCTCAATCCTAAAGAATTAGAATTCGATCCAATCTTTATCAAACAGATTCTTCGTGTTGGTCTACCAGCAGGATTACAGGGCGCTGTCTTTTCAATTAGTAACTTAGTGATCCAAAGCTCAGTCAACAGTTTTGGTCCTGATACCATTGCCGCAAGTGGTGCTGCTTTGAACTTTGAAATGTTTGCCTACTATTTGTTGAATGCCTTTGGTCAGGCAGCAGTTACATTCAGTTCCCAGAACTTTGGTGCCAAGCAATATAAACGTTGTCTTCAGGCAACCAGATGTGCTCTTATTGAAGGTGGCATCTTAGTCACGCTTCTATCAGGATTATTTATTATCTTTAGATATCCACTTGTTCACATTTTTACTGCCAGTGATGAGGTTGCAAGAATTGCTGCAATCAGAATGGTCGTTGTCTTATCATTAGAATTCTTTAATATGAGTGATGATGTTATTTCTGGTGGTCTACGTGGCATTGGCTATGCCGTTACCCCAACTGTTATTTGTATTGCGGGTATCTGTGGTGTGCGTATTGCCTGGGTCACATTTGCTTTACCATTCAATCACAATTTCCAGATGCTGATGTATTGTTATCCACTGAGCTGGATGGTCACAACCACATGTCTGGTGGCTGCTTATTTTACATGCTATAGAAGACTTATGGCTTCACTCAATACGCCAACAGTGCCTACAAGAGCAGAATCATAATAAGGAAACAGATTAAGAATGACAAAACGTAATGACACCATTGATCTTTTAAAATTTCTATTTTCAATCATGGTTATAGGCATTCATACCAAACTCTTTGAAGATGTCAATCTAACGCTTAATCATGCGACAACCTTAGGTGTGTTTCGCTTAAGTGTCCCATTCTTCTTTATTTGTTCTGGTTATTTCTTTTACAAGAAAATTGAAGACAAGCGTGATACCTCATCATATTTGAAAAAGCTTTTAAAGATCTATCTCACCTTTGAAGCAGTTGAACTGATTATTTATACCGCTCCTTTATTGATGGGTGGAATAACAGTGCCAGTTTTGATTCGTCGCTTTTTCACAGTTGG
>JAGBPZ010000064.1 GCA_017633115.1 Erysipelotrichaceae bacterium
ATGTTTTCAATTAAAAGTATTTTTTGACACCTTTGACGATACCCTGAGCCATCTTCTTGACATTGGCATCTGAGATACTGGTTTTGCGATCTCCTACTTCAATTACGGCAGAAGGAACTGTTGAATAAGATGTCTGAGTCAAGTCAACATCCTTGGCACCTTTACCATAGATTTTGACTTTTGCCGCTTTCAGACCACTAATCAAATCTTTACCTAAGGCAAGATGTTTCTTGTACATTGCACTGACAGGATACATTTTGCGATAGCTTGAGACATTAGGAACTGCACAGTCATAAGCACCTTTATTAGTTTTGGTTGAATCAAAATGAATGCTGATATGACAGGCAGCATATTGGTTGGCATAAACCGTACGCGCAATATTGTCAAGATTCGCATTACTGTCCTGACGAAGCATCAACACATCATAACCAGCTGTTAGTAAAAGACTTTTGACTTTTTTAGCGACCTTAAGTGTTGCCGCTGCTTCTGATGTGCCATTCAACAATGTTGTACCACTGGTGATACAAGCGGCTTTTTCTTCACCCTTTTTGGTACTGCCACCTGTTACCTTAGGTGAATGGTCAGGATGACACCATGTCTTATACTTAGAGCCGTTCTTTGTACCATGTCCAGCATTGATGGCTATAATTTTGCCTTTACGCTTTGATGGTGCATAGAAGATGACAGCCGCATCTTTATGAATCTTAGAACTGTCAGCATATTTCCAGTTATCATTCCAGGCGATGACCTTACATTTACGGTAGCTGGAATATTTACGTTTGCCACGTATTTTTTTATAACCGCGAATACGGATGTAATAAGTTTTCTTTGGCAACTTCTTAAGCGTCATTTGCGTTGTTTTTTTAGAGACGGTTTTTGTTTTGGCGCCTTTAAATGAACTTTTCTGTGAATACTGGATTTGATAGCCAGTAACACTTTTGTTTTGATTCCATTTAATGACGATATTGCCCATGTCTTTACGGGTCACAGTTGTAAAGTTTGTCACATAGGATTTTTTCGCCTGACAGACGGATACTGACAATAGACATGTCAACGTCAATGACAGACAAATGAGTAGATATTGAATTCTTTTGATCAATGTAATCACTTCCTGATGAGTTTTATTGACAATAGTATACGAAAATTGATTTTGAAATTCAATGACGGACAATTGAAAAGTCAGCAAAAAAGCCCAGGATAATCCCGGGCTTTGCTTATTGATTGACCATTGCAAGAATTTCTTTCTTCAATTCAGCAACCATATCTTCCTGTTTGACTTTACGGACAATTTCACCTTTTTTGATTAACAGACCTTCACCAGCACCACCAGCAATGCCAATATCAGCATGACGTGCTTCTCCAGGACCATTGACGGCACAACCCATAATTGCAACCGTGATATCGGCATGGATTGAATTGAGGAACTCTTCCATTTCTGCCGCAATTGGAATCAGATCATACTGGATACGACCACATGTTGGACAAGAGACCAGTGTTGGCACATTATGAATCAAATCAAGCTCTTTCAATAACGTTTTAGCGACTTTGATTTCGGCAACTGGATCATCACTTAAGGAGACACGAATCGTATTACCGATGCCTTCATAAAGTAAAGTCCCAATGCCAAGACTTGACTTAATCGTACCACCTAAAGCTGTCCCAGCTTCAGTAACACCGACATGAAGCGGATAAGGGAATGTCTTAGCAGCGAGTTCATAGGCTTTGATTGTCAACATTGTACTTGATGATTTTAACGAGATGACAATGTCATGGAAATCAAGATCTTCAAGGATTTTGACATGACGCATAGCACTTTCGACCATACCTTCAGCTGTAGGTTTACCATATTTTGCGAGAATTTCTTTCTCTAAAGAACCACCATTAACACCAATACGGATTGGCACATGATGTTGTTTGCAGGCTTCTACGACTGCTTTTGTATGTTCGATTGAACCAATATTACCAGGATTAATACGTACTTTATCAATACCTGATTCAATAGCTGTCAGAGCTAAACGATAATCAAAATGAATATCAGCGACTAATGGGATTGAAATCTGAGCTTTAATATCTTTGATGGCACGGGCATCTTCCTGATCAAAAACAGCGACACGAATCAATTCACAGCCCGCCTGTTCAAGCTGGTGGATCTGAGCCACAGTGGCAGCGACATTTTTAGTTTTAGTATTACACATTGATTGGATGACGACATGGTGATCGCCACCGATAAAGAGGTTGCCTACCTGGACAACGCGAGTTTCATTACGCAACATAATTTTTGACTCCTTTATTGATGCAACATGATAGCTTCAAATTCATTGAGCAGTGATTCAAAATATTGGAAAGCATCATCATAGATGGCGTCTTCAAGAGGATTGACACCAGCTTTTTCAAGCAACTGTAAAGGTGACATAGATCCACCTGATGACAAGAATGAGAGATAATCAGCGACCTGTTGCTGATCTCCTTTAAGAATACGAGCGACAATAGCTAAAGCTACGGTCATACCTAAAGTATATTTATAAACATAATAGTTGTAATAGAAATGTGGAATATAGAAACATGAATGACCAACGTATTGATCGTTGACGACATCTTCACCATAGTAATCATCATTCAATTGATCATAGAGTTGGGTGATACGTGAAGCATTCATTGGTTCGTTATTCTGAGCCCAGTGATGTAATTCATCTTCGAATTCAGCATACATTGGCTGACGGAAAATGAGGCCCACACAGTTTTCCAGAAACTCATAAAGGAAATAAGCTTTTTCTTCGTCAGTTTGAGCATGTTCAAGCATGTAATTGATCAACAGCGTTTCGTTGACGGTTGAGGCAACTTCAGCGACAAAGATACGATAATCAGAGGTAGCTGGATGCTGATACTTGCACGATAAATATGTATGACAGCTATGACCAAGTTCATGAATCATTGTTGAAAGTGAATTGTAATCACCAATGAAATTCATCAGGATGAAAGGTCTCGCATCATAACAACCACTAGAATAAGCACCCGTACGCTTATTTGTGGTTGGATGGAAATCGATCCAGCGTTCAGCACGTGCCTGTTTGATGATATTAACATAATCCTCACCAAAGACACTGACAACATCAAGGATAATATCAAAACATTCATCAATCGTATAGCTCTTATTGACATCTGCGACTAATGGGGCAAACAAATCATAATTATAAAGCGTATCAACCTTTAATAATTGTTTCTTGAGCTTGTTGTAACGATGGAATAATGGACGATATTGTTTATTAGCCTTCTCTAAGATTTTGTAGAACAATTCTTCCGGGACATCATCTTTCCACAATGAAGCCACAAGGGGATTCTCAAACTTTCTGACATCAGCATAGAAAGCATCTTTCTTCATTGTGCCTGATAAAGTGGCTGCAAAGACATTTTCGAATTCCTGATACTTACCATAAAACTGTTCATAAGCACGACGTCTGACATTCTGGTCTTTATGACGTAAAAGACGACTGAGAGAAGCGCCGTTAAGTGGTTCGGTTTGCCCATCAACAGTAATATCACCATAGTTAAGACGTAAAGCATTGAACGCTTGTTCTGGTGTATCGGCTAATGGTGATACCTTAGAGAGCAAGGTTTCCATTTCCTGAGTCAGCATATGTGCTTCTTCACGAAGAATTGACTTGACCGGATAGCGATAAGGGGCAAAGCGATCTTCTTCTAAATAAGTGAGCACAATATCTTTGTGATGGATGATTTCCAGTTCGGTGAAATCAAGTTTTTTATTGACTAGATCATTGAATGAGAGAACACTCGACAACATGTACTGATAGTTTTGGATAGATGGTTCAACATCTGCATGTAAGTGCGCAAAACAATACAGTTTGGAAATCAAACGATCAAGCATTGTGTAATCGTTGAGGAAGGTATAGAACTGATTGCTTGTATCGGTCATATGACCTTTCTGTTCTTCAAGATGATTGGCCAGCTTTTTTGCTTCCTCTAAATCTTTTGCGAATGCCTCATCTGATTGATAAATCAATGAGAGATCCCATATTTCTGATTGTTTAATATCTTTTCTTTCCATAGATTATACCTCTTATATTCACTATAATCGTCAATCTTTCAGTTGTCAAAAAAAGAGGAACATGATGTTCCTCAAATACGTGATTCTAAAGAAAAAACGCTTTATTATAAAGCGTTGACTTTCTTCTGTAATCTTGATTTCTGATTGTTAGCCCAGTTCTTATGGTGGATACCTTTAGAAACAGAAGCATCAATCTTTTTAGAGCATGCACTCATTGCAGCTTCAGCAGCTTCTTTATCGCCTGCTTCAATAGCAGCTAAGACTTTCTTGATAGATGTTTTTAAAGCTGATTTATAAGAAGCGTTTGTTTTGCGAAGTACATTGTCTTTTTTATAACGTTTGATTTGTTGTACTGTATTTGCCATAATTCATTCACCTCGTTCTTTCGTTTGCTTTTGTATTCTAACAAAAATACTCATATAATGCAATAGTTTTTTTACATTGTTAAAAAGCCATCCTTGATCACTGGGATGGCTTGCTTAAAGTCAGGTAAACAAGACCAGGGAAAATATAGTCCTGAATATCATCGACTTTGATTAGATTAGGTATATAGGCTGTTGGTACAGCACCTTCAAGACTCTTTTGCAGATCATCGATATAAGGAAGCAAAGTACAGAAGATGACGAAGGTGTCAGGAGCTAACGTTGAGATAAATGATAGAACGATATCTCTGATTGTGAGTGTAATAGCTTCTGGTGTGGAGATGATTGGTACATGATGAATACTGTGCTTTGGCAAGTACTGTACCTCTCCAGCAACATTGCGTCGACC
>JAGBPZ010000011.1 GCA_017633115.1 Erysipelotrichaceae bacterium
TAACTGTCAGCATGCTTAGCACCTTTGATGACAAGTAAATCTTTTGGTGCACTGCAGGCATTATATAATTCATAGACCATATTATCTGGAACCAGATTATCATCATCACCATGAATGAATAATGTTGGTGTGGTTGATTTAGCGACCATTCTGATGGCAGAAGCATCGTTAAAGTCAAATCCTAATTTACGTTTTGATACCAGGTTAGCTGATGGGACAAACAGGAATGATGGTAAATGATGTTTTGATAAAACAGCTTTGAATTCTTCAATAGCGGTTGTATAGCTGCAGTCAGAAATAATACATTTGACATCTTCAGGTAACTTTTCACCACTGACCATAAGAACTGTAGCTGCGCCCATAGAAATACCATGTAAGACGATTTGTAAAGGTGCATATTCATAATGAGCCTGTAAAGCATGAATCCATTCCAAAACGTCTAAACGTTCATACCAGCCAAAGCTGCTGTAATTACCATCGGATGTACCATGAGCACGGTTGTCTGGCATAAGGATATTGAAGCCTAAATCATGGTAAAAACGTAAGTAATAAGAGAAGTCTCTAAAATTATCTGCATGATAACCATGAACCGCTAACAAAATCTTGTTGGTCTTATTTTCTGCTTCTAAATATTTGCCCCTTAAAATTAAGTCATCAAATGTTTTCAATTCAACATCTTTAAAAGTCTGGTTGTCGATCCATTCCTTGTCTTCCTCAGATACTGGATAAACATTAGAAGGATTATATTTTGACGTTGTTGGTGGTTTACGTTTAGCAGCATAGTTCAACGCTGTCATACCAGCCGCTAAGTAGGCTGCCACCAAAGTTGAAGCAACACTTGTTGCGAGGGCTATATGTTTGATTTTCATGAGTTCACCTCTCTTACGCTTATCTATATTATCATATTCAAAGCAAAATAAATACTAGTTTTTTTCATTAGGCGCCACCAATTTTATCAAGACAATGTGTATTGAATATGTATTGTTTGACGTAATGTGACAAAACACATATAAAAGATGATTAGAACGATCCCCTTTTAGTTTTTGCAACCATCCAAAAAATACCTATATATTTATGATTATTTAGAAAAAGCGTTCATCTACAGATGAAATTTTATATTTTTTTAGATTACAATATGGTAAAATAAAGCGGTAAATGGGGTGATGAAGCAAATGACACAAGTCATAGAGACAAATCAATTACCTTTATTAGTTGAAGCATTATCACAAGGAGACATCGTTGCTTTTCCAACAGAAACAGTTTACGGCTTAGCTTGTCGCTTTAATGATGAAGCTGCTTTAGACAAACTGATGGAAGCTAAAAATCGTGATTATAGTAAAGCAATCACGTTGATGTTGTCACACAAAGAAGATATTTCAAACTATGGAGAAGTTAATCCAGGGATCAAACGAGTGATTGATCGTTTTATGCCGGGAATGATTACCATCATCCTAAAGAAAAATGAGAGCGTGGCGGAGGCTATGACCAATGGCAGGAAGACAATTGGTATTCGTATTCCTGATGATCAATTTGTTTTAAATCTTATTGATCATACAGGTCCATTATTGGTAACAAGTGCCAATCTGTCAGGTCAGCCAAATACCACTAATGAAGAAGAAGTCTTAGCGCAGTTAGATGGCCGTATTGCTTATGTCGTTAAAGGACAGACAAAGTCAAATCTTGCCAGCACAGTTGTTGATTTGACAGGGAGCAAGCCAGTCATCTTACGCGAAGGCTTGATTCAAGCAAATGATATTGAGGGGGTATATCATGAAAATTGCAGTCGCATGTGATCACGCAGGTTATCGTTTAAAAGGTATCCTGATCGATGAAATGAAACAACTTGGTCACGAAGTTATTGATTTTGGTACAGATAGTGAAGCTTCTGTTGACTTTCCTGATTATGCAGTGAAAGCCGCAAGAGCTGTTGCGAATGGTGAATGCGAACGTGGTGTCGTTATTTGTGGTACTGGTATTGGCGTTTCAATTAGCGCTAATAAAGTCAATGGTATTCGCTGTGCTTTATGCGGAGATGTTTTTAGTGCTAAAGCAACCAGAGCTCATAATAATGCCAATATGCTGGCATTAGGTGAACGTGTTGTTGGCCCTGGCTTAGCTGTAGAAATCTTAAAAGCATTTTTATCAACTGATTATGAAGGAGGCCGTCATGATTTAAGAATCAAGAAAATGATGGCAATAGAAAAGGAGCAGTAAAAAGTATGAGAGATCAAGAAGTCTTTGCAAGTGTTGAAAGAGAATTAAACCGTCAGAGAAGTAATATTGAATTAATCGCGTCTGAAAACTTTGTTTCTGAACAGATTATGGAATTAACTGGTTCAGTATTGACAAACAAGTATGCCGAAGGTTATCCAGGCAGACGTTACTATGGTGGCTGTCAATTCGTTGATGAAGTTGAATCTTTAGCTCAGGAACGTTTAAAAGAATTATATGGTTGTGAATATGCAAACGTACAGCCTCATTCAGGCTCACAAGCTAACTCAGCTGTTTATTTCGCTTTACTTCAGCCAGGTGACAAAGTTTTAGGTATGTCATTAGCTGATGGTGGTCATTTATCACATGGTCATCCATTAAACTACTCAGGTGTCACTTTTGAATTCCATGCTTATGGTGTCAGCCCTGAAACTGAAATGATCGATTACGATGATTTCAAAGAAAAAGTTGAAACAATCAAACCTAAACTAGTCGTTGCTGGTGCAAGTGCTTATTCACGTGTCATCAACTTCGAATTAATGGCAAAAATCGCTCATGACAATGGTGCTTTATTCATGGTTGATATGGCTCATATCGCTGGTTTAGTTGCCAGTGGTGATCATCCATCACCATTTCCACATGCAGACATCGTTACCACAACAACTCATAAGACACTAAGAGGTCCTCGTGGTGGTGTCATCATGTGTAAAGAAAAATTCGCTAAAGATATCGATAGAGCAGTCTTTCCAGGTATGCAGGGCGGTCCTTTAATGCATGTCATCGCTGCTAAAGCTGCATGTTTTGGTGAAGCATTAACTCCTGAATTTAAGGAATATGGTCATCAGATCGTTAAGAATGCAAAAGCTTTAGAAGCTTCATTAAAAGAAGAAGGCTTCAGACTTGTTGCTGATGGTACTGATAACCACTTGATTTTAGTTGATGTTAAAGCAAGTTGTGGTATTTCAGGTAAAAAAGCACAGCGATTATTAGATGAAATCAATATTACAGCTAATAAGAATGCCATTCCATTTGACCAGGAAAAACCTTACTTAGCTTCTGGTATTCGTGTTGGTACACCAGCCATGACAACTAAAGGCTTCAAAGAAGAAGATTTCACTGAAGTTGGTAAGATCATCGCTTTAAGATTAATGAATGATGAAACTGATGAAATCAAGGAAGAATGTCTCAGACGTGTTAAAGCTTTAACTGACAAAGTTTCAATGTACAAGGATATTAAATATATTTAAGAGGTTATTTATGAGTGTATTTATCTATGATCATCCTTTGATTGATTATAAATTGACAATCATGCGTGATAAAACGACACCATCAATCATTTTTAAACAGTGTCTCGATGAAATCGCAATGTTGATGGCATATGAAGTCAGTCGTGACTGGCCAGTCAAGGATATGCTTATCGAAACCCCAATCAGTCCTATGATTGGAAAAGATTTAGATTGTCAAATCGTTTTAGTACCTATTTTAAGAGCTGGTATTGGTCTTGTTGATGGCTTTAGAGCCATTGTACCAACTGCTAAAATCGGTCATATTGGTTTGGAGCGTGACGAAAAAACATTGGAAGCAAAAGAATATTATGCCAAGTTCCCAGCAGGTATTGAGACCTCTAAAGTCATCGTCGTTGACCCAATGCTGGCAACTGGCGGTTCTGCCATTGATGCCATTAATCAAATCAAAAAACGTGGTGCCACTGATATTACAATGGTCAGCCTCGTTGGGGCGCCTGTTGGTGTTAAAGCTTTGATGGAAGCACATCCTGATATCAAACTCTATCTGGCTGCTTTAGACGAGAAATTGAATGAAGTTGGTTACATCGTTCCTGGTCTGGGAGACGCTGGAGACCGTCTATTTGGTACAGATTAATGGACAATGATTTTCTTATCATTAAAAAATCTTTCACTATATTCGCAATAGGCTTTATAATTAATTTAGTAGCAGTCTTCATTACCCATCTTACGGGATTACCTTTGGGGTGGTGTTTAGGATATGTGTTAAGTCTATTGGTTTTTAAAATCAACACGGCATTTGTGGATGCTATTATATCCAAGCATATGAAAAAAGGTATAATATTTGCCAACTATGGTTGTGTACTTGGCATCTATACGTGTGGATTAATAATAGGGTTTGTTTTCCCGGCAATTTGTCACTATGCAGGAATTTTTCTGGGATATCTTATTCCAAAAGTGACAATTTACTGGATGGCGATCACAGAAAGGAGGAAAACGAATGAACTGGATTCTGAATAATCTTCAGCCGGAACTTCTTAGCTCTCTAACAGTGACAATTATCCTGGCGATTGCATTTGTGATTATTGGCAAAAAGATCAAAGCCGCTGATCCTCTCGCAAAACCATCGGGTGTTGTATTAGTTGCTGAAACAGGTATTCGTATGCTTCACGACTATATCGGAAACATCATGCCTAAGAAATTTGAAAAGTTCTATTATCCTTATATGTCCATGCTGTTCATTTATTTGATCTGCTTGAACTTGTGGGGATTGACAGGGTTTGAAACACCGACGACTTGTTATTCAGTCACCTTAGGTCTGGCAACAATTACTTTTATTCTGATTCAATGGAACAGTATTAAACATAATGGTGTTCTTGGTTATTTAAAGAGCACATTTGTTCCACCAACGAATGTTTTTGGTGCCATTTCGCCACTTATTTCGTTGTCAATGCGTTTGTTTTGTAATCTTTTAAGTGGCACATTTATTATGAGTATGCTCTATATGGCTACTTCATACATCGCAACGAAGATTATCCCATTTAACTTTTTTGGCCCGATTATTGCACCTGTCTTACACATTTATTTTGATATTTTCTCAGGTGTTATTCAGGCATTGGTATTTGTTACTCTATCTTCAATTCTGATTTCAGTAGAAAATCCAGAAGAAGAATAAATCTAAAAAAATAATAAAACAAGGAGGATTTAGATTATGGAAAGAGGTATGGTCGCAATTGCAGCAGCTATCGCTATGCTTGCAGGTATGTTAACTGGTATTGGTGAAGGTTGGGTTGCATCTAAAGGTGTAGAAGCTGTAGGTAGAAATCCAGAAGCAGAAGGCAAGATTCGTACAACTATGATTCTTGGTATCGCTTTAACTGAAACAGTTGCATTATATGGTTTGCTTGTTTCTCTAATGCTGATCTTTGTCTTCAAATAATAAGGAGGTTATAGCTTATGCTTCCAGATGTAGCATCAAAGCTATTTCCTAATTTCCTGACCTGGAGTGCTCAGGTAACATCAACATTAATTCTATTTCTCGTCTTTAAAAAATATCTTTGGGGTCCAGTACAGAGCTATTTTGCCACCCGTGCTGAGTTCATTCAAAAGAATATGACTGATGCCAAAGATATGAGAGATAAAGCTGAAGTTTTCTTAAATGAATCAGAAGAACAATCACGTGCAGCAGCTAAACAGTATCGTGATATTATTGAAGCTGCTAAAGAAGATGCTAACAAACAACGTGATATGATTCTTGCCGAAGCTAAACAGCAGGCTGATTCAAAGATTGCTCAGGCCCGTGCAGAAATCGAGCAGGAAAAGAAACAGGTTCAGCAGGAAATGAAAGAAGAAATTGTTGATATTGCTACAGTACTGGCAACAAAAATTATCGATCGCGAATTGAATATTGCTGATAATGATCAAATGGTACAAAGCTTTATTGATGAGGTTGTTCATTAATGAGTAGCGTAGTAAGTGACCACTATGCTGAAGCTCTTTATACTTTAGCAATTGAAGAAAACGCGGTTGATCAATATTTAGCGGATATGAAACTCGTGGAATCCGTCATGGAGGAAGATCCAAATTTTGTTGCGTTCTTTTCTCATGTCAATATTAATAATGAAGTCAAAACTGAAATTATTGACAAAGCCTTTGCGGGCAGTATCAGTCATTATGTTTTGAACTTCTTAAAATTATTGGTACAGAAAAGAAGAATCCAGAATATCAAGGATATTGCGAAGAGCTTTATCAAAAAGTGTCAGGCTTTTCTTGGTATCGAAGAAGGTATTGTTTACAGTGCCTTTGAACTTTCTGAACAACAGAAAGCTGATATTGAAAAAGCTATTGGACAAAAAGAACGCAAAACGATTGTTTTGCGTAATATAATCGATCCATCAATCGTAGGTGGCGTTAGAGTTCAAATTTCTAATCGCGTCTATGATGGTTCAGTCAAGAAGAAAGTCAGCATGCTCAAAGAAGAGCTGCTTAGAAAGTAGGTGAAGCAAGTGACATTAAGACCAGATGAAATCAGTGCTTTGATTAAACAACAAATCAAGCAGTTTGATAGTGTCATTGAACAAAAAGATGTTGGTACTGTTGTCACCGTCGGCGATGGTGTATCTGTCATCCATGGATTAGAGAATGCGATGCTTGGCGAACTCGTCGAATTCCCAAATAACGTATTTGGTATGGTAATGAACCTGGATGAAGACAGTATTGGTGTCACTTTACTAGGTGATGATAAGGCTATCCGTGAGGGTGACGAAGTCAGCCGTACCGGACGTATTATCGAAGTACCAGTAGGCGATCAGCTTCTTGGTCGTGTTGTCAATCCATTAGGACAGGCAATCGATGGTTTTGGTGAAATCTCATTTGCCAAAACAAGACCAATTGAACGTATCGCTCCTGGTGTTATGACAAGAAAATCAGTTGACCAGCCATTACAGACTGGTATCACAACTATTGATGCCATTATTCCAATTGGTCGTGGTCAGCGTGAATTAATTATCGGTGACAGACAGACAGGTAAAACAGCTATTGCCGTTGATACGATTTTGAACCAGAAAGGACAGAATATTTATTGTATTTATGTCGCTATTGGTCAGAAGAACTCAACTGTTGCTCAGGTCGTTGAACGTTTCCGTAAAGGTGGCGCAATGGAATATACAACAGTCGTCTCTGCAAGTGCATCTGAATTGGCTCCGGTTCAGTACATCGCACCTTATGCAGGATGTGCAATCGCTGAAGAATGGCTCGATGAAGGTAAAGACGTATTGATCGTTTATGATGATTTATCTAAACATGCCGTTGCTTATCGTACTGTGTCATTATTGTTAAAGAGACCTCCAGGACGTGAAGCTTATCCAGGTGACGTCTTCTATTTACATTCTCGTTTGTTAGAAAGATCTTGTCGTCTGAATGCAGAAAATGGTGGCGGTTCAATCACTGCTCTGCCAATCATCGAAACACAGGCTGGTGACATTTCAGCTTACATTCCAACAAACGTCATCTCTATTACTGATGGACAGATCTTCCTGCAGCAGGAATTATTCAATTCAGGCTTCAGACCAGCTATTGATACTGGCTTATCAGTTTCACGTGTAGGTTCATCAGCACAAATCAAAGCTATGAAACAGGTATCAAGTTCATTGAAACTTGAACTTGCTCAATATGAAGAAATGCAGGCATTTGCTCAGTTCGGTTCAGACCTTGATGCTGCCACTCAGGCAACCATCGATCATGGTGAAAAAGTACGCGAAGTCTTAAAACAGGCACAGTACGCACCTAGATCTGTCGCTGAGCAGGTCATCACTTTATTTGCATTGAAGTATGGATTTACTAAGACAATCAAAACTGATAAGGTCCAGGCATTCATGACAGGATTAATGGAAAACATCAATATGACTCATCCAGAATTCATCGATGAAATCGTTGAAAAGAAAGTCTTATCTGATGATTTGATCAAAGCCATGAAAGCAGCTATGACAGATTACGTCACCCAGTTCCAACGCTTACAAGAAAAGGGGTAATCGGTTATGGCAGGATCGATGCAGGAAATTAAACGCCGTATTAAATCTGTCGAATCCACTAAAAAGATCACCAAGGCCATGCAGCTCGTGGCCAGTTCAAAACTGATGAAATCAAGAAAACAGCTCGAAGCTATGAAACCTTACTATTCACAGGTTAAAGATACTTGTGCTGAAGTCCTTGCGTCATCAGAAGGTGAAGTTGAATCACCATATATCACAATTAATGAAGAAGGACAGGATGTCTATATCGTTATAACGTCTAGTCTTGGTCTATGTGGCGGTTATAATGCCAATGTCTATAAGACCGTTGATAGTACTGTACGTGATGATGACCGCATCATTGCCATTGGCACAAAAGGTGTCGGTTATTTCAGCCGTCATTCAAATTGTGATATTGATCAGAGCTTTGATCATCTAAATTCAACACTTGATTTCAGAGATGTTGTCAAATTGGTGCAAAGTCTGCTTAATGAATATACAAGCGGTTCAATTAAACGTATTTTCGTCGTTTATACAGAATTCGTCAACAACATGACTTTCACACCACGCGTTGTCAAACTGTTACCAGTCAATCGTGAAGATCTGGCAAACAGTAAAGATTACAGTCATCGTTATACAATCTTTGAACCAAGTCCAGAAGCTGTATTGAACAGTTTGATTCCAATGTATTTACAGGCTGTTATTTATGGCTATCTAGTTGAAAGTGTGACAAGCGAAAATGCATCCCGTCGTATTTCGATGGAAAATGCAACGGACAATGCAGAAGAAATTACGGAACAATTATTATTGAAATATAACCAGGCACGTCAAAGCGCAATCACTAATGAAGTTAGTGAAATTGTTGCCGGTGCCAATGCACTATAAAGGAGGGGCCAAATGTCAAAGAATATAGGTAAAATTATAAGTGCACGTGGTCCAGTTGTAGATATCAGATTTGACGCAGACCACGACTTACCAGTACTTAATACCGCTATCGCTATTGACAATCAGGGCGAAGAACTGATTGTTGAAGTGGCACAGCATATTGGTGACGATGTTGTCCGCTGTGTTGCAATGGGTCCAACTGATGGTTTAAAAAGAGGTTTAGACTGTGTTGATACAGGACATCCAATCAGCGTTCCTGTAGGTAACAATACATTAGGCCGTATGTTTAACGTTTTAGGTCATGCTATTGACGGTGGTGAAGAATTGACAGAAGAAAAGCATATGCCAATTCATCGTGCTGCACCTACTTATGCAGACCAGAGAACAGAAACAGAAATCTTGGAAACAGGTATTAAAGTTGTTGACCTGATCTGTCCATTCATCAAGGGTGGTAAGATTGGTTTGTTCGGTGGTGCCGGTGTTGGTAAAACCGTATTAATTCAGGAATTCATCAACAATATCGCAACCGAACATGGTGGCTTATCTGTTTTCGCTGGTGTTGGTGAACGTTCAAGAGAAGGTAATGACCTTTACTATGAAATGAAAGAAAGTGGCGTATTATCTAAAACAACACTTGTCTTCGGTCAGATGAACGAACCACCAGGAGCACGTTTAAGAGTCGGCTTAACTGGTTTGACAATGGCAGAATATTTCCGTGATGAACAGGGACAGGATGTCTTATTATTCATCGACAATATCTTCCGTTTCACTCAGGCTGGTTCTGAAGTATCTGCCTTATTAGGTCGTGTTCCTTCACAGGCAGGCTATCAGCCAACTTTGGCAACAGAAATGGGCCAGTTGCAGGAACGTATCACGTCAACAAAACGCGGATCAATCACATCCGTACAGGCTGTATATGTACCAGCTGATGACTTGACTGACCCAGCTCCAGCAACTACATTCGCTCACTTGGATGCCCGTGTCGTATTGGACCGTGCCATCGCTGCTTTAGGTATCTATCCAGCTGTTGATCCACTTGGATCTTCTTCAAGAGGCTTAGACCCTAACATCGTTGGTAAGGAACATTATGAAGTTGCCCATGGCGTTCAGCAGATTCTACAGAGATTCCAGGAATTACAGGATATCATTGCCATCTTAGGTATGGATGAATTAGGTGAAGATGATAAGGTAACAGTTGCACGTGCAAGACGTATTCGTAACTTCTTATCACAGCCATTCTCAGTTGCCAGCCAGTTCACAGGCTTAGATGGTAAATATGTTCGTGTTACTGATACTGTCAAGGGTTTCAAAGAAATCTTAGAAGGTAAATGGGATCATCTGCCAGAACAGGCATTCCATAACGTTGGTACAATCGAAGAAGCTGTACAGAAAGCAGAAGCGATGAATAATGAGTAACTTTCATTTAAAAATCGTTACTCCTAGCGGTGTCTATCGTGAAGAGGAAGTTGAACTTCTCAATATCGTGACACCATTAGGTCAGACAGGAATTTTGGCAAACCATATGCCTCTTGCCAGTCCTGTTGAAATTTCTCGTTTGGAATATGTACAGGGCAAAGATCGTTATGAATTTGCGATTGGAGGCGGATTCGTTTATGTTGAAGCCGGCAACAAAGTAACGGTCATCGGTAATTCGATTGAATCAAAAGAAGAAATAGACTTACAGCGTGCTGAAGAAGCTAAAATGCGTGCTGAAAACAGATTGAAAACTAAAGGTGTAAGACAGGACTTAGACATTGCCCGTGCGGAAATCGCTTTGAAAAAAGCTATTATCCGTATCAATGTCAAGAACTACTATTAATGAATCAAGGGTTGTCCAAAGCGACAATCCTTTTTTTTATGCGTTGTTTTGAGACATTAGACATTTAAAATTAAAGAATGTTACAATAAAAACAATAAAGGAGGGAAGTATGATGCAAAAAAAGAAGATAGGACTGACCACCAAGATATTTATAGGGTTAATTGGTGGTTTAATTGTGGGGGTTATTTTCAACATCTTGATTCCCCATGGGTTTGTACGTGACACAGTGATTATCGATGGCATTTGTTATGTTATTGGTAGTGGGTTCATTCGTTTGATGAAAATGCTGGTTGTACCACTTGTCTTTAGCTCCTTAGTATGTGGTGCGGCTTCTATAGGTGATACTGAGACCTTAGGAAAAATTGGTGTCCAAACGATTCTCTTTTATTTGTTGACGACAATGATTGCGGTCACCATTGCCATCAGTGTTTCCTTTGTGATCAATCCGGGTATTGGTCTGGATATGGCATCTATTCAAGTCGCTGATGAAGTCATCGCTGGTAAAACTTCAATGGTTGATACGATTCTTAATATCATTCCGGAAAATCCTGTCAATTCATTGGCAGAAGGCAATATGTTACAAATCATTCTCTTTGCTTTGATTCTAGGCGTTTTATTAGCTCAACTAGGCGAAGAAGCAGGTACGATCAATAGAATCATGCAGGAAATCAATAATATCATGATGGCCATGACAACCTTAATTATGGGATTAGCTCCTTATGGTGTATTCTGCAATATTGTCCGCACCTTCTCGAATTTAGGGTTTGATGCCTTTGTTCCCCTCATTAAATATATGTTGTCGGTCATTGCGGGATTAGGTGTACATTGCTTCGTTGTGTACATGTTATTGTTGTTTGTGTTGACACGTTTAAATCCAGTGAAGTTTTTGAAGAAATTCTTCCCTGTTATGGCATTCGCCTTCTCAACATCAACATCTAATGCTACGATTCCATTAAACATTGATACCTTAGAAGAAAAGATTGGTGTCTCTCGTAAGATTGCCTCATTTACGATTCCTTTAGGTGCCACAATTAATATGGACGGAACCTCAATCATGCAGGGGGTTGCAGTTGTCTTTGCAGCACAGGCTTATGGTATGCATTTAGGTCTTAGTGGTTATTTAACAGTTATAGCGACAGCAACACTTGCTTCGATCGGTACCGCCGGTATCCCATCTGTAGGTCTTGTAACTTTATCAATGGTCTTCACTGCCGTTGGTATTCCAGTTGAAGCTATCGCATTAATCATGGGCATCGACCGTATCCTTGACATGATGAGAACAGCGGTCAATATCACAGGTGATGCGATTTGTACAATTATCATCGCATTCTTTAATCGTGATTTGGATATAGACTTGTTCAATAATATGGAGATCATCGATGAATAGGATAATCAAAAAACTGTTGCTGGCAGCACTTTGCTTTTTCCTTATGACGGGTTGTGTTCACAAAGAAGAAAAACCTGAAGATGATGACATAAGTTATGTTACCGAAGGTGATCTTGTCACAAATATCAAAGAACGCGGTTTTATGAAAGTAGGATGTCGAGCAGATGTTCAGGATCTGTCTTATTACGACGAAGAGTCCAAAACTTATGTTGGTCTTGAAATTGATTTGGCATGGGAAACAGCCGCCCGTATCTTTGGTGTCAGTGTCAAGGAGGCAAAAGCACAAAACCTGGTTCAGTTCACAGAAGTCACAGTAGCGACAAGAGAGAAATTACTCAGGAACGGCACGGTTGACGTCGTATTTGCGACATTTTCAATCACTAAAGAACGAGCTAAAAGAGTTGCATTTTCGGACAGATATTATAAAGACTATCTAGGCATTCTTGTTCCTAATGTACAATTAGATGAAAACTCATTGGGCCCTAAAAACTCAATACGCTCGATTGCGAATCTCGATAGTAAATATGTTGGTGTTGTTGAAAACACGACCGCCAAAGCACATATGTTGAAATATATTAACGATGTCAATTCACTTAACATCATGCCAGTCTTTTGTGAGTTTGAAAGCTATGAAATCACCATCAAAGCACTTCAAAAAGGTGTTGTCGATGCGGTTTGTGGCGATATCAGTATCTTGAAGGCTTATATAAATAGTAATACTAAACTTTTAGGTGATCGCTTTGCACGACAAAACTATGGTGCAGCCGTTAGACTTGGTGATGAAGAGTTGCTTGATTATATCAATAAAACAATTAAAAAGCATAAAGCATAAAAAGGATGTGGAAAACCCACATCTTTTTTCTATAAATATGCAAAGTTTCTCGAGTATTCTCTATTTATTTTTGATAAGATTTTATTGATGAATGAATAGTGAAATTTGACATTACTGTTCCGTTAAAAATGATAGTTAAAAGCATTAATCAGAGGCTGGTTTTGTTGCATCAAGTTGTTTGGAATCCAATACTATGACTTTGGTTTCGGTTGAAAACATCAATTGTTACAGATATAATGAAGCGTATGAAATTGTGCTTAATAAAAGAAATTATTTTAAAGCAAATGTGATCAATTAATAAAGTAAAACAACGATTGATGGAGGGATAATTATGTTTTCATCAGGGCATTTATTGTGGATTGCCATCTCAGCGCTCTTGATTGTAGGTGGTATTTTTGCATGTATTAAGCGTAAGCCTGATATCGATCAGATGTTGACAGTGTGTTTAGGCATTGCAGTTATATCAGAAATTGTCAAAATTCTCTCTGTAGTCAACATTCTTCCTATGGTTACACCAACTGTAGATGTGGCAAACGCGACCTTGGACTATGTCGCTACAGGTCAATATACACCATATATTGAAATGGCACATATCCCCCTTGAATTGTGTTCACTGCAGATCGTTTTTATCGCCGCAGCACTATGGTCAAAAGACGATAAATGGAAACGTCGTTTCCTGTCGATCATTTATGCGACAGGCGTAATTGGAGGCATTCTTGGGATTGTATTAGCTTATGTGACCGTTGATTACACAACGGTACAGTCATATTTTGTCTCTCCTCGTATATGGCAGTTTTTCTTCTATCATGCAATGGTTGTAACGCTGGGATTATATGTAGGTATTTGCAGCGACAAGCCTTTCTCTTATCATGATTTTAAAGGTGTTGTTGCAGCCTTGTTGTCGATGGATGTCATTTCCATGTATCTCAATTCTGTCTTTTCACAGGCAGTCTATGTCGCTGAAAAGCCCGTAGGTCTTGTTTATCGTGCCAACTTCTTTTCGTCCTATATGAATCCTATCGGTTTGGTGTTGACAGAAAAGTGGCAATGGATGGTCTATCTTTTGATTCGATTTGCGATTGCGGTTGTCATGATTTCAACTCTGTTTATCATTCAAAGAGCAGCATGGAACTATAAACACAAAAATATCATTAATTAAATACATAAGAAAAAGGAAGCAATAGTTATGAAAACAAGGAAAATTACGATTACAAATCAGGAAATCGGCTTTAAAGAAGCATTGGATATGACTGAAGAATTAGGGGGTAATCAGGGCCTTAATAAAAAGGAAAACCTCCGTCTTCGCTTATTGACTGAGGAATTGATTGGCATGGTTAGAGGTGTGACTGAAGAAGCGAGCGCAGATTATTGGGTTGAACAAAATGATCACCATTATGTTCTTCACTTAGAAGCAGATGTCAAACTCAATCGCAAGATGAGAGAACAAATATTAA
Source organism: Erysipelotrichaceae bacterium (assembly GCA_017633115.1). Taxonomy (GTDB): domain Bacteria; phylum Bacillota_I; class Bacilli_A; order Erysipelotrichales; family Coprobacillaceae; genus RGIG9341. Next base: position 14,341 of record JAGBPZ010000011.1, read on the forward strand.
CTATGTCAAGCAGTGGTGAAAATGTTGCAGCAAAAGGCTTTATGGGTAAGCTCAAGGAAATGGTTGCAGTTGCTTTTCTGCCAGATGAATATGGCAACACACTGCTTTCAGATTTCTCTCTTGGTCTAATGAGCATCGCCAGTAATACCGGTCCACAGGCGCAGCAGGCTTCTGCTAAAGCATTTAACTGGTCTTTACAACGATATAAAGCAGCTGTTGAAGAGGGTATATCAGATAATAAATTTGAATTGGAGCATTCAATCGTGGCAAGTCTTGCGGATGACGTCGTAGTCAGTGTGACAGGCTCGCATGTAGAAGTCATGATTGATAAAACGTTTTAATTAGAAAAATGAAAAAAATATTGATACTTACATCAGTCAAGACTGGTTTCGGGCACAGGTCTTCCGCTAATGCCATTGAGAAAAAGTTAAGAGATGCCGGATATAGTTGTAAACAAATTGACGTCTTTCCACTAATGGGCAAAATGGGGAACCTGATGGAGGAAAGCTATATTCCGATGACGACAAGGATGCCATTGGTCTACTTTGTGACCGAAAGATTTTCACAGTTTTTCCCTGACGTGATCCATGCGATGACATATCTTGGAATCAGAAAGGAATTATTGAAAGTCATCAAGGAATATGAACCAGATTTAATTCTTTCAGTTCATTGCATGTTTACAAAGTGTATTTCCCGTTTAATCAAAAAGAACAAGCTGCATATTCCTTTTTATATAGGTGTCATAGATTTAGTTAATCCACCACGTGTCTGGGAAGACAGGCAGGCTGATATGACCTTTGTACCAAGCAATGAAACAAGAGATAAATATTTAAAGAAAAGATTTCGCAGTGACCGCGTTTTGGTTTCAGGATTTCCAGTCAGAGATGATATAGAAGTCCTTGATGCACCAAAACAAATCGAAAATCCTATGCGTATTATGATGATGAATCCTTCAACAGATTTAAAGAAAAATATTCGTTTTGTACAAGAGGTGGCTCGATTAAAAAATGTCAAAATCAGATTAATCTGTGGTTTAGATGACAGGTTGTATACGACATTATCAAATATGCAGAGAAATCATGAACTTCCTGATCAAGTTGAAATTTACGGATTTATTGATAATATCAATCAGCACCTTAAAGAGTGTCAGATCATTCTAACAAAAGCAGGCCCTAATGCAATCATAGAGGCTGTTAGAAGTGGAACGGCAGTTGTGATTACGGGCCATATCAAGGGACAGGAAAACCACAATTACGAATATGTAGTCAACAATGGTTATGGTATCTGTTGTGAAGATCCAAACCAGATTTATGATACATTATATGATTTTATAAATAGTGGACAATTGATGAAGTGTTTAAAGACAATAACGAATAATAGAATTGGAAATGGTGCAGAAGTGATTGCAGATTATGTAAGTAATCACATTTAAACCGGTTCGATGGGTGGATCGATTATGAAAAAACTCAGAAGAAAAGAGAAAGACAATAAAAGAAAACATCTTATTAACCTCTTCAAATGGCGCTCATTTGTAGCGGTCATCGCATGTCTGATCACAGTAACTGTTTCGTTGACAGCCATTGGATATTCATTTATAAGTATTACACTTGAAGAAGTCAGAGAAATGTTTAGATGGTTTACTGTTGATTCAAATCTGTTGACAGCTCTGGCTGCTATGTTGATTCTTCCATTTGCGATTGAAGGTATAAGCAAGAAGAGGCTGACTTATCCAAAGTGGGTCCAGAGAATCCACTATTCAGGAGCTATATGTCTTAGCATGACGATGGTTTTTGCGGTCGGATTTATCAGTTGGTACGACAAAGAAATAGCGTTTGGCGGGGCTAATCTCTTTCTTCATATTCTTTGTCCGATTTGTGTCATTACCTCATTTATGATGGTGGAATCGAATTATACCTTGACCAGGAAAGATAATCTGTTGGCACTCATTCCGCTCGTTATCTATGGTGTTATCTATTATTATAATGTCATGATTACTGGCGCCTGGTATGATCATTACAACTTGAATGCTTATATTCCTATTCAGATATCTGTGGTATTGGCTTTTATATTAGCTTATTTGCTTGGCTGGATCATCAGAATTGTCTATAACAGACTGCTTGATCATCGTGAAAAGAAACTGAAGCTGATTTGGCAGGAAGATCTCGATCCTGTAACAGTCAAGATTGAAATCTATTCCCTGGGTACCCATGCGGGGTTACATCAAGAAAAGGATGATGTCACAATCCCGTTTGATCTTTTGGAAGATGTTTCTGAACGATTCGATATTAAACTGGAGGATTTATCCAGAGCCTATACTAAGGGAGTTATAGATGGAATGAAGGAAAGAAACAATCAATCATAAACGAAAGGAACAAGAAACAATGACTATTATCAAAACGCAAAATGATAACGCATTGACTATCGCGTTAACAGGACGTCTGGATACGACAACTGCTTCAGAACTGGAAAAGGAAATGCAAGACAGCCTGAATGGCCTGAATGAATTGGTTTTTGATTTTGAAAACCTTGAATACATTTCTTCTGCTGGCTTGAGAGTATTGCTTCAGGCACATAAAACAATGATGAAACAGGGTGATATGAAACTCATCCATGTCAGTGATATGATTATGGAAATTTTCGAAGTCACAGGCTTCACAGAAATTCTCACTATTGAATAATATCGTCAATAGGGTAATCAAATTCTCTCTGGATGTAAAGGCAATGGTTTTCTACATCCAAAATCATATTTTTAAAGTAAAGAACAGGTAGTTGGTGTAAATGCCAAATACCTGTTCTTTTACGGCTTCATATGGTACCGACAATCAATCATGGACCATAAAAATCATCTTTTATATTTTTTCTTTGGTTTATTATATGAGCCTCGTATGTCTTTTGATATCGGTTGAATATCCTTATACATTTTGGGCTCATCTAGAATTGGGATTCTATTCTGTTCACTGGACATGATTCTTGAACGGAAGAATTCGAAGTTGTCACATCTGCGTGCCAGTCGCTTGAGGTCCTTTGGCTTTCTGTTGAATGATTCCGTGGGACCGTTCGACAGTTTGTCCGATACGCCTGGTTTTATAGATCACGAGATTTGATTCATTTTTAATTACGATAATGTTTCTGATAAAATTAAGTATATTCCTCCTTTCAAGATGATTTTTTTGCCAATCACATCATAAAGAACAGAAGGAATAAGAGGCAAGTCATAACACCGACCTGCCTCTATTTTTATATAAGTAATCATTGAATAAGAGAATAAAAAGGAACAATTTCCTAATTCGAAATTGATTATCATAGATAGCAAGAAATCCACCCGGAAAGAATTTGGATACCTATATTAAATCAATTGTTTATTTTAAATAGTCTCTATAGAAAGCTTCCAACTTATCAAATGGAATATAGTTCTTGTCACCACCATCATATAAGTCTGTATGAGAAGCACCTTTAATAGTCAGAAATTCTTTGTTGTCTGTATATTTGTTTCCATCAATCATATTGGCATAAGCATCTTTTGAGAAATAGTAAGAATGAGCTTTATCACCATGGATAAGCAATACAGCATTTCTGATTTCATTGATGTACTGTAAGATAGGCTGATTCATGAATGACTGACAACCAATGATATTCCAGCCGCCATTAGAGTTAAGAGATCTTTCATGATAACCACGTTCAGTTTTGTAATAATCATAGTAATCTTTAACGAAGTATGGTGCATCTTCAGGTAATGGATCAACAACACCGCCACCTAATGTATATTCACCAGCAGCATAGTCTTTTAAACGCTGTGCATTCATAGCAACTTTCTTTGCATAACGCGCTTCTTCACTGTCTTCGCTGTCGAAATAACCATTCGCGTTGACTCTTGTCATATCATACATCGTTGAAGCAACTGTGGCTTTAACTCTTGTATCAAGAATAGCTGTATTTAAAGCCATACCGCCCCAGCCGCAAATACCAAGAATACCGATTTTATCAGGATCAACTTTATCATTTAATGATAAGTAATCGACAGCTGCCATAAAGTCTTCAGTATTAATATCAGGAGAAGCCATATAGCGAGGAGTACCACCACTTTCACCAGTGAAAGAAGGGTCAAAAGCAATTGTCAGGAATCCTCTTTCTGCAAGAGTCTGAGCATATAAACCAGAACACTGTTCCTTAACGGCACCAAATGGTCCACTTACAGCGATGGCAGGTAATTTACCTTCAACATTTTTAGGTACATAAACATCAGCAGCTAATGTGATGCCATAACGGTTCACAAATGTAGCTTTACTGTGTTCAACTTTATCACTTTTTGGAAATGTTTTATCCCATGTAGAGACTAATTGTAATTCTGCAGTTTTCATCATTTTTCTTTTCCTCCGATTAAATGTTTTGTGTCTGTTTTTCTTTTTGCATGTGGCGAATCAGGAAGTCCAGATGATCAACTTTCCTGCTGCTTTCGTGAATATCATCCATCAGACTGCAACGATGTTTTCTAATCATCAACAGTGCGTCATCAAGATGACCTGCTTCATAGAGTTTGCGAATCTCGATTGCTGATTGAATAGAACAACCTGAACTTTCAAGATTGAGTAATAATAATTCTAAATCCATAGACTTCACCGTTATTTCTTTTACGATTTCATTATAAAACCTTGTCTAGATATTCGCTAATATCTATAATGAATATCATGATATGAATATTTGGAATATCATTGAGGGAGAGCTCTATGGAAATAAGAACGTTAAGATACTTCCTGGCTGTTGCCAGAGAGGAAAACATGAGTCGTGCCGCAGATATCTTGCATGTTAGTCAATCGACATTATCAAAACAAATCAAAAGCCTTGAAGAAGAATTAGGCAAAAAACTATTCTTGCGTCATAGTTTTAGTATTGAGTTGACAGAAGAAGGCGTCTTGTTACGTAATCGTGCTCAGGATTTAATCTTAATGGCCGATAAAATTGAACAGGAATTTTTGTCACTGGATGATATCACCGGTGGTGAACTCTATCTTGGACTCGCCGAATCCTATCAGATCCAATATCTCGCTAAAGTTATTAAAAAATTGAAGTGGCTTTATCCTGGTTTGCACTACAATATTACTAGTGGTGATACGGAACAAATCATTGATCATCTCGATAAAGGCTTGCTTGACTTCGTTGTTTTAGCGGAACAGCCTGATCATCGCAAATATGATTATATTGAATTCCCTGAAAGTGATCTATGGGGCGTTGTCATGCCTTTTGATGATTCTATGGCTGTTAAAGAAAAGATAACCCCACAAGATTTAGAAGGACAGCCATTATTTTGTTCTCAACAGTCATGGAACAATGAAATCAAATCCTGGGCAGGTAATAGCTTTTCTTTATTTAAACAGGAAGGTTTTTTTCGTCTTTCTTATAATGGGGCGATGTTTGCGAAGGAAGGTTTAGGTTATTTGTTGACCTTTAAGCATTTAATTGATACCTCACCTGAAAGTGGACTTGTGTTTAGAGAATTGTCACCAAGATTGGAGACAAAATTATATTTAACCTGGAACAGGTATCAGAGCTTTACACCAATGGCACAGAGATTCTTAGATGCAATCAAAAAAGCGTTTATAAAAAAGACTCAATGAAAGAATCATTGAGTCAGTCGTTGTGATGGAGTCCACTATGCGAATCGAACGCATAACTCCAGATCCGGGGTCTGGCGGTTAATCCATTAGCCTAAGCGGACAAAAGCTATCATTATTTTAGCGAACTCAAGCTTTTTTGTCTACATTAATGCTCATACCCATAAATAGTACAGTTCGTATGCCTGTATGAAATCCTTAGATAGAAGGCATTGAGAGACCTATACGATTTATGATAAAGTATTTATGAAAGATAGAGGTAGGAGGCATTTATGAAATCATTAATTATTTACTTCTCACGTCGCGGAGAAAACTATATCAATGGTATGGTTCAGGATATTACCAAAGGCAATTGTGAAATCGTCGCGGAAATAGTCAAAGAGATTACAGGAGCTGATGTCTTTGAAGTACAGACACTTGTACCTTATCCTGTAGAATATGAAAAAGTCATTGAGCAGACACAGGAAGAATATCGTGTCAAAGCACGTCCAGAATTAAAAGAATACCTGGATGATATTTCTGCCTATGACAGAATCATTCTCGTTGGTCCAAACTGGTGGGATACTTATCCAATGGCTATGTTTACAGAACTTGAACGTTTAGATTGGAAAGGTAAAACAGTTTATCCATGTATCACTCACGAAGATTCAGGTATGGGATTCTTAATGAGAGATATCCATCGCTTCTGTAGAGGCGCTACAATTAAAGATGGTCTCGCCATCAGAGGCACAGATGTTTCTCAGGCTGGCGGTTTATTAAAGGCCTGGTTAGATTTGTAATGTGATAATCGTATGATGTCAAATTTGATATCATACGATTTTATCTATATATAGAGAAATCATCGCTGATAACTATCACTTGTGCTCAATAAGTCGGTTGTGATGAATCACTCGATTGTGTTAAAATAAAGAATGGATATGTCTATGCAGTCATAGCGGTAAATGGTTGATTTGCTTTGGGGCTGGTGGTATGATGAATAAGCCTTTGACTACATCAAGAAAGAAGATGAAATCTATGAAATTAGGCATTATGGGTGGTTTAGGACCACTTGCATCTGCTTACTTTTATGAACAAATCACAGAGATGACACGTGTACGTGGAGATCAGGACCATTTGGAAATATTTCTTCATAGTTTTCCACAGATTCCCGATCGTACCGATTTCATTCTCGATCATACAAAACCAAATCCCTTGCCATATATGGGAAAATCAGCACAGACATTAGAAACACTAGGTGTTGATGTGATTGCGATTCCTTGTATAACAGCACATTATTTCCATGATGATCTGCAAAGTTATACAAATGTACCAATCATCCATCTGATCAAAGAAGTGGCTGATTATCTGAAGCGTAATGATTATGAATGCGTTGGATTACTGGCAACTGATGGTACTGTTCAAAGCCGTATCTTCCAGGATGAACTGGAAAATCATGGCATCAAAGTGGTCGTGCCAAATGAAGCCAGACAAAAAGATGTCATGCATGTTATCTATGAAGACGTCAAAAAGGGTAAACGTGTTAATCGTACAGCTTTCGAACGAGCTTCAGGTTATCTCTCCGATCATGGTGCGGAAATCATTATTTTAGGTTGTACAGAATTGTCAATCGTACGTCGTGAATTGAAACTGGATGATCATTACCTTGATGCGATGCAGTTGCTTGCTGCCAAGGCCATCATCAGTTGTCATAAACCAATTAAAGAGAATTATAAGTATTTAGTATATTAGGTGATAAAAATGCAAACAAATGTTTTAGATTACCTTGAACATACCGTTAAACGTGTCCCTGACAAGGTGGCCTATGCCAATGAATCAGATGAACTGACGTTCAGACAGGTTCATGATTATGCTCGCGCAATCGGCACTGCGGTTGCTCATCAGGGATTGATGAGAGAACCAGTCGTTGTCTATATGCAAAAGCATCCAAAAGCGATTGCGGCATTCTTTGGTGTTGTCTATAGTGGTAACTTCTATGTGCCAATCGATGAAGAAATGCCAAAATATAGAGTTGAATTGATTTTTGAAACCCTTCAGCCAAAATATATTATCGTGGATGAAGTCACTATCAAACATATCGAAACACTTGATTATCAAGGTGAAGTGAGATTGTTTGATGATTTAATTGATACCAAGATTGATGAAAATATTCTTGCTGAACGTTACGACAGTCAGCTTGATATCGATCCTCTCTATATTGTCTTTACATCAGGATCAACAGGTATACCTAAAGGTGTTGTTGCCTGCCATCGTTCCGTTATTGACTATATCGAAAACCTTTCACAGGTTTTACAAGTCAGTGAAGATACGATTTTTGGAAATCAGGCACCGCTTTATTTCGATGCTTGTCTGAAAGAACTTTATCCGACCATCAAATATGGTGCTACAGCTTATTTGATTCCAAAGCAGCACTTCATGTTCCCAATCAAGTTGATTGAATTCTTAAACGAAAAGAAAATCAACACGATTTGTTGGGTAGCATCAGCATTGTCACTGGTTTCGGGATTTAGAACCTTTGATACTGTTATACCACAGTATTTAAAGACAGTTGCTTTTGGCAGTGAGGTCTTCCCAATCAAACAATACAAAGAATGGAAGCGAGTCTTACCAGACGCAAGATTCATTAATCTCTATGGACCTACTGAAGCAACGGGTATGAGCTGTTATTATGAAGTCAATAAAGAATTCACTCTTGATGAGGTCATTCCTATTGGTAAACCATTTCACAACACCGGTATTCTCTTATTAAAAGAAGATAATACCGAGGCTAAGGGTGATGAGATTGGTGAAATCTGTATCAGAGGTACAGCTGTTACTCTGGGTTATTATCACAATCCAGAGAAAACCGCGGAAGCATTTGTGCAGAATCCACTTAATACAGCTTATCCAGAAACGATTTATCGTACTGGAGATTTGGCTAAATATGATGATGAAGGTAACTTGATCTTTGTGTCTCGTAAAGACCATCAGATCAAACACATGGGACATCGTATTGAATTAGGAGAAATTGAGCTCAATATCAATATGATTGAAGGTGTCACCCATGCTTGTTGTATTTATGATCAGGCTAGCGAAAAGATCGTGAATTACTATGTTGGTGATGTCGCCCCAAGAAATATCAAGAAAGCATTAAAGGAAAAACTGCCACGCTACATGATTCCTAATGTGGTGCGACAATTAGAAGAGATGCCAATGACGCCTAACGGTAAAATCGACCGTAAGGCATTGGCAGCAAGCTATAAGGAAAACAGGAGGAAATAAATGATGGAAGAATTATTGGATATTCTCGAAGAACTACATGATGACGTTGACTTCGAAACTTGTACAACGCTGATTGATGACAAAATCCTTGATTCATTTGACATCGTAACAATCGTTGCTGAAGTCAATAATGAATTTGATGTCATCATCCCTGCAGCAGAATTAACACCAGAAAACTTCAATTCCGCCAAAGCATTATATGCTTTGATTGAACGTCTGGAAGATGAATAGGTAGAATAGCGTATGTTGTTTACATCGTATCAGTTTGTCATCTTTGTGGCATTGCTCTTCGTCATCTATTATCGTGTCAATAAAGAGCATCAATGGATTGTACTGCTTCTAGGCAGTTATCTGTTCTATGCCTATTCAGGTATTTTCAACCTGGTTTATTTCCTGACAACTACAGTTTCAACTTATTTCCTGTCAAAACATGTTCAATCCTTAAGAACCCAACAAAATGATTATATTAAAGAGCATAAAAAAGAGATGGGCCGTGATGAAAAGAAGGCTTATCGTAAAAAGATGAAGGGTAAACAATGGCGTACATTGTTGCTGGCGTTATTGTTTAACTTCGGTGTCCTTGGCGTTGTCAAATACACGAACTTCATGATTGGCAACTACAATGGCATCATGCATTTAATGGGTAAAAGCGGTACGATTTCCTTTATGGATATCGCTTTACCAATGGGTATTTCATTCTATACATTCCAGTCAATGGGCTACATGATTGACGTTTATCGTGGCACTGTTGATGCGGAAAACAATATCTTCAAGCTTGCACTCTTCATTTCGTTCTTTCCACAGGTCATTCAGGGACCTATCAGCCGTTTCAAAGATTTATCTGAAACATTGTTCGCCGAACATGATTGGAATCTCAAACAGATTACCTTTGGTTTAGAACGTGTCTTATGGGGCTTCTGTAAAAAGATGATTGTTGCTGACCGTATCCTGGTCGCAGTCAATACAATTATTCATGCACCGGAACAATATGATGGTTTCTATGTGTTCCTGGGAATGATTTTCTATGCGATTGAATTATATGCTGACTTTACCGGTGGTATTGATATCACCATTGGTTTAGCACAGATGTTTGGTGTCAGATTGACAGAAAACTTCGATCGTCCTTACTTCTCAAAAAATATTGCTGAATACTGGCGCAGATGGCATATCACGATGGGAACATGGTTCAGAGACTATGTTTTCTATCCATTATCTGTCAGCCCAAGAATGTTAAAATTCTCAAATTGGTGTCGTAAAAAATTCCCAGGCAACCTGGGCAAACGTATTCCAGTTTATGTATCCAGCTTTATCGTCTGGTTCTGTACCGGTTTATGGCATGGTGCCAGCTGGAACTTCATCGTTTGGGGCTTGCTTAACGCCGCTTTTATTACTGGTAGTGAAGAATTCAAACCACTCTATAAAAAGTTCCATACACGCTTTAAAGTGGCTGGAAAGTGGTACTATGAAGGCTTCCAGATGTTAAGAACATTCTTATTGATGTCAAGCCTACGTACATTGGATTGTTATAGAAATGTACCATTGACATTTAAGATGTATGGCACAATGTTTACTAAATTCAATATCGGTGAGGTTCTCTCTACTGGTATTATGAAGCTTGGCTTAAGCGGTGCTGATTATATGGTCGTTGTTATTGGTGTGGCCTTAATGATTGGTGTAAGTATCCTTAAGGGTAAAGGCGACGTCCGTGATCAGATTGAAGCACGTTCTAAAGTGCTGAAATATGTCTTCATTTACGTTATGGCATTTGCCATCATTATCTTTGGTGCTTATGGCATGGGCTTTGATGCCAGCCAGTTTATCTATAATCAGTTCTAGGAGGCGAAAATATGGTTAAGAAAGTCGTTATAGCTATTGTCGCTTTTTGTCTGTTTATAGTTGGTATCTTTTCAATCCAGAAACTGGTCATGCCAAAGTATTTATATGGTTCTGTACCAGAAGGCAGCCTGATTGAAGAATATTACTCTCAATCACATGACAATCAGGTCATCTTTGTTGGTGACTGTGAATGTTATGAAAATATTTCACCAATCACGATGTACAACAAGTATGGTATTACCAGTACCATTCGTGGCAGTGCCCAGCAACTGATATGGCAGTCATACTATCTGATGAAAGAAACTTTGAAGTATGAAACACCTAGAGTATTCGTCTTCAATGTTCTGGCTATGCAATATGGTGAACCACAAAAAGAAGAATACAATCGTTTGAACCTTGATGGTATGAAATGGTCAAAAGACAAATGGGATTCTATACAGGAATCAATGACTGAAGATGAATCCGTTGTTGAATATATCTTACCAATTCTTCGTTATCACAGCCGTTGGAGCGAATTGAAGGCAGAAGACTTCAAATATATGTTTGGTGGAAAACCAACTATTTCTCATCGTGGTTTCATGATGCGTGTTGATGTTAAGAAGAAAGCAAAAATTCCTGAACCAACACCACTCACTGACTACAGATTACCTGAAACATGCTACACTTATCTCAACAAAATGGTTAAGTTATGTGATGAAAATCATATCGATTTAATGTTGATCAAGGCACCTAGTCTTTATCCTGCATGGCATGAAGAATGGGATGTACAGATTCAGGAATTCGCAGAAAAGAATCACCTCTACTATATCAACCTTCTCAGTAAATATAAGAAAGTCGGTATTAACTGGAATAAAGATACTTACGATGGTGGTTTACATCTGAACTTAAGCGGCGCAGAAAAAGTGGCAACTTACTTAGGTAAAAAAATTAAAAAGAAATATGGTCTTAAGAGCTTAAAGAAAAACGAAACTGTTGCAGCATCTTGGGCACCTGTCATTGAATATTACAATCAAATGAAAAAGGATCAGGAAGCTGAATTAAAAGAATATGGTTATCTGAAGAGTTATGGTGCTAAAGCTCCAGAACCAAAAACAGAAACCAAGAAAACTACAACAACCAAAAAGAAGACAACTAAAACAACTAAAAAGTAGAAAAAGACCAAGAAATAAGATTTAGAGAGAGGAGTATACACAATGTATTCCTCTTTTTTGGTACAAAAAAATCTTATTGCCCGGGCAATAAGATTCATTGAGATTATAATGCTTTGATTTTATCAATGATTGGATTGAGTTCTTCAGAAATAACCATTTCCACCAAACCTGAGTCAACAGCTTTAGAAATAGCAGGGTCGATTGGTAAACGACAGATTGTGTCGATGTTGTACTTTTCAGCAACTTCTTCAATATGGCTGTCACCAAATGGATAATGCTTTTCACCACAGTTTGGACATACGAAGTA
>JAGBPZ010000065.1 GCA_017633115.1 Erysipelotrichaceae bacterium
CCTTGTTATGTGGTCGATGGTGAACGAAAAATCGGCTTGCCATTTGACTGCTGGGAAGATTATTGTGATATCCATAAGGAACGCACTTATGATGACTGTGCCGTCAATAAACCGGTAGAACGCTATGCCCGCTATTTAAAATCACAGGGCACAGAATTATTTGTCTTATCGACAGCTGTCAATAAGAACGAAATCTTAGCCAAGCAGGTCTTTATTGAAGAACGTTTACCAGGATTATTTACAGACGTCATCACGGTCGAAGAAGATGATTATAAAATCGATGTCATCAAACAGATGGCTGATGATTATGGTGTTGGTCTTGATGAATGCGAATTGATAGAAGACACTTTCAATACTTTACTAAAAGCCAATGAAATAGGTATCATTCCTACGCATATTTCACAGTTGACAGTTGATCAAAATGACTGGTTCAAATGGACCGATGGATAAAGAATACGCATGATAAAAGGGCATCCGTTAAGGGATGCCCTTAATGATTTTATTAAGCAATAGGATGATCAAGTGACTTCTTACTTAACCAGCCACGGAAGAGACCACCTTCAAAGATGGAAACGATGATAAAGAAGATATCGGCAAAGATGATAAAGACAAAGGATGGCAGCATGATTCTCGTATACTTTTTACCTGCGATTTCACCTTTATTCATCTTCATGCCCATACGGCATAAATAGAATAAAACACCACAGTTAAAGAATAATAAAAGCAGGGCATTTTCGATAAAGCTGATCCAGGACTCAACAGGGAAGAAGTTTCCTGAATGAACAACACTTAAGATGATATTCAATAATAAGAGTGCAATATCTACGAAGAAAAGGATACGGGTGACATTCAACATCACGCCTCCACCAACACCAACACCACCGCCAAATGTAAGATTAGCACGAGTGCAGAAATGTTCAAAGACCTGCATTAAAGGCTCATTCTGTCTGCCTTCAATAAAGCCGTTATTAGCGATGACATAAACATGACAATGAAGATTATTGTCGGAACAGTATGATTCCATCACTTCCATAAAACGTAGTACATGGGAAGGTACACCATCAACGTAGAGTGGTAAACAGAAGACAACGTTGTCAACATTATGAAGTTCATTTAAGATTGGCTGATAATCTGCTTTTGTTCGCAGGTTAAGTGATACTTTTTGACCTTTCACAAAAAGTTTCTGGAGAGCGATGAAATAAGATGAAGCACTCAGCTTCTTTTTTGGACTGCCATTGATGAATAGAGTTTTCATAATAATGCCTCCAGTTCTGATAGTTCTTCAATAAAATAGACAGCTGATTCGCTATAACCATCATTAATGGCATTACGTTTGGCTGTATAGCGGAATGTCTCTTTTTCTGCTTCGGTGATTGGGCCATAGACGATGACTTTCCATAAATGATGCTTGCCATAGCGTAAAGTGTGATGCATCTGTTTGCCACGATAGGTACTAAAAGGTGTTGATGTACCAATTGAACGGTCAAGGACATTCTTGACATCGGGACTATAAGAACCATAAAGATTTTTCGTGATGATCGTAAGTTCGTCTGCCTGGCCAATGAGACGACAAATCTGATGTAGTCTGTCTTTCATGAAGCATTCTGCAGGATGTTTGGTCCAACAGCCAAAGCAACCCTGACAAGGGGCAAACTTACCATCAGCAGCAAAGACATAATCCGCTTTATTGTTTAAGCTATCATGATAGTGTTGATCTAAATCATGAATAATAACTGACATTTTTTAATCCTCCATTTTTGCTGCTGCAAGGGCACCTGTAAATGCTTTTGTCAGATGGGCAGCAACATCATTTTCATCATAGTCAAGATGATTATTCGCAATAATACTGGCATAGCCATGTACGAACATGGCGATAATCAGGAATAAATCTTTGACCTGATGTTCATTTATGTCTGCTTCTTCCTGAATGATAGAAAGAAGTGGCAGTAAGTCAGGTTGATCAAGCAGATCGACTAATTGGTGACCATCGGCATAGCCTGACTGAAATAGAAATTTGAAATAGTGAGGTTCTTTAAGCGCAAAACGAATATAATTCAAACCAATAGCTAGAAGGGGATCTTGATCCTCACTGATCGTCATTAAATAATTTGTGTGATAGTGATCGATTTGATGGTAGGTCTCCTTTTTTAAAGCATCAATTGTTGCAAAGTGATACATGACCGGCTGGGTTGAACAATGAAGCTCTTTGGCCAAGGTTCTCGCATTCAGGGCTTCAATACCATAATGTCGTACAATTGTACAGGAGGCATCAATGATCATCTCTTTTGTGATTCTGGCTTTAGGTGGCATATATCTTTCCTTTCTTATAACACATGTTATATAACGATAATTATAAAACAATCCTAAAGGATTGTCCATGATGAAGGCAATAAAAAAACTGCTGAATTATTCAGCAGTTGCTGTAGGCTGTGGAGTCTTGAAGAGTGTATCTTTTAATACATGCTTCCAGTCAGTTGTAATCGCAAATGTCTTTGTGATTGAACCGCGGCAGCCTTCAGTTGCAGTAATTGTAACAGTTGCGATACCAGGTTCGATATTATTCTCATATGTCACTTCATATTTGATGCGATCTCTTGTACGTTTAACGACTTTTGCTTCAATAGCTTCACCAGTGTATTCATAAACACCTTGTTCTAAAGCGAAGTCACTGTCGCTCAAGTTACGTTCAACAATGTTGAATTTGATTGTGGCATTACCATCATAAAGATGCTTATTGATACCAATAACTTCAACAGTTGCTTCACCTAATTCAACGTTATTACGATATTCCAATCTGTAATCTTTACCTTCGACTAATTCTTTGTCATCTTTCTTGACAACGATTTCAGGTTTGATTGCAGAACCAGTATAGATTTGATCTTCGACATCACTGACTGTGAAGACTGAAATATCATCAATCAGTTTAACGTTTTTATGATAACCCCAGCCGTAGTAGATATCGCCCCAGGTATAAGTCTTACCATTAACTGTTGCTCTTGGATCATCGAATGAAGCAACAATGACACCACCCTGGATGGCACTAACGAACTGACCATTACCGACATAAATACCAACGTGTCCAGCGATGGTATCATGGATCAATGTGTTATCGAAGAAGACATCTGCACCTTCAGGAATACCTTCCATAGTATGTGATTCACATACTTCCTGTCCATAAGAAAGAGCAGACCATGCTGAACTTCTTGTTGCACCATGAGATGCCCAGAAATCAGCGACAAATCTTAAACAGTATCCCCAGTAACCACTGCCATGGAAGCTTCTGGCATCATTAATAGCCATTAGTTCTTCGACAATGTCTGAGCTCTTAACTGTAATTTTCTTATCTTTTGCGTTTACGGCGACCGGTGACATAAGTGTGAACACCAATGTTGCAGTCATTGTGAGTTTAGCGATCAATTTTGATAATTTGAAAATCATATGTAGATATACCTCCCATCACAACTGAGTTCATTGTGCAATAAATAGCCTAAAAAGTCAACAAATCTTAAGATTTTTTTAAGAAATAGAGCATTTATTGGACGAAAACGCCAAAAATACCATACTTTTATTGGAGTTGCAACTGATATACCTAAAATGGAATCGCTTACATTTAGCGATATATAAAATTTCATTTTATGAAAATATTGTGTCATAAATAAAAAAACCGACAAAGACAGTCGGTTCGTCAGGCCAGTTGCGACATGACTCTATAGTAAATCACCGTGATGTGGATTAATGTCATTGTTAAGAAAAAGGCAGCGACTAAAATGGCTTTAATGCCCATCAAATCAGCACATAATGCGCCAATAATGACACCTGAGACAAAGACTAGCAGGATACCAAAATATTCCAATGATGATTTAATTAAACTTAGGTCCTGATTGCGGATGGCTTTATAGAGATGCTCTGTTGCACTTCTTAGGTTGCCTGTTGCCACTGTGGTCGCAATTGATTTTTTATTAAAGATCTGGAATGTCTGCATCTGCATAGCACAAAGCAGTGAGACTAAAACATTGGCAGCGATATTAGTCTCTCTTTGCTGAGGCAGGGTGGAAATAATGAACATTAGAATAATTTCTGTGATTAAAATTGCACGACGAGGATAGTTGTAACGAGTGTGATCACAGATTTCTTCAGTAATCAAACTAAAAATGACTCCAATCCCAAAAGCAATAATAGGTAATAAGTAGTAAAGACATTGTGAAAAATCTTTACTCATGATGGATAAACCCAGTTTGATGATATTGGCTGTCTGTGCATTCGCAAATACACCATCTCTGACATAGTAAGTATAAGAATCTAAGAATCCGCCGGTCAATGACAACAGGATGGCGGCGATGATTGTTCGTGAACCTCTTTGATCTGGACGCATTGTAAAAACCTCTTTTCTATGTCTTTATTATGCAACTACTGAATTATATTGTAAAACATCTATTTGACATAATAAATAGTCTGTAATAGACTATTTGTGAGGTGATAATTAATGACTCAAGAAATGATAAATACATTTTTAAATGTCTATAAATATGGCAATATGACGTCAGCAGCTGCGAATACTTTTACTACCCAAAGCAATATGTCAAAACAGATTAAGCTGCTAGAAGAGGAACTTGGTGTGACTTTACTGATTCGTAAAAAAGGACATGCGTCAATTACATTAACGCCCCATGGTGAAGCCTTTTTGAAGCTGGCACAGGACTATCAGTCATTGATGAAAGAATTTGAGCAGATCAAAAACATTAATGACTTAACTGATATTTCAATAGGTGCTTTAGATCGTATGAACACTTTTACACTCGTTAATTATTATCGTTATGCCTTAAAGGCACATCCACAGATACGTCTTGACACCCATACAAGGCACACACGTGAAATTTACGCCCTGATGGAAAGTAATCAACTTGATTTAGGTTTTGTAACAGCATTTCTACCTGTAAACAATGTTAAAATCACACCGCTGTTTGAAGAGGATATGTGTGTGGTGACTTCCAAAGATACGGATTTGGGGGAAATCATTTCACCTGATGAGCTCGATCCATCTTTAGAAATCTATTCACGATGGTCAGATGAATTCGAAATCTGGCATGAACAATACTGGCCAGGCAGAGATTATCGTATGCACCTTGGTACAGCTTCTATGGCGCCGGATTATCTAAGTGAAAAGGGCAGATGGACCATCATGCCTGTGGGAACGCTTCAGACACTTTTATCATCGTATGAATTATCATTCCACCATTTAAATGTTGATACCCCTAAGACAACAGTTTATTTACTTGAATCAAAAAATCCTCATCCAAATAGAATAGATCTAATCAATACGATCAAACAGGAAATGATTGATTATCTGCAAACGAATACACTTCTAAGAATGTTGAAGTAAAATAAAAAGTGATGTGTCAATGAGATGTGACGACATCACTTTTTTGATGATTTCTGATTTAAATAGATAGATCTTCGCCATTAGAGGCAATGACTTTTTTATACCAGTCATATGAATTCTTTTTAGAACGTTCAAGGGTACCAGTACCATCGTTGAAACGATCAACATAAACGAAACCGTAACGTTTTTTCATTTCACCAGTACCTGCAGAAACAACATCGATTGGTCCCCAATACAGATAACCCATAATATCAACACCATCAAGCAGGGCTTCTTTGACTTGTTTTAAGTGCTCACTGACATAAACTTTACGGAACTCATCATTGATTTCTCCATTGGCATCTAGCTTTTCATCTAATCCAATACCATTTTCAACAATAAATAATGGTTTATGATAGCGGTCATAAAGAACGTTTAAGACATAACGGATGCCTTCAGGATCAACTGGCCATTTCCATGGTTCAGGTGATTCATATTTTAAATAAGGATTATCCTTACCTTTGATACCACCAGTATCGAAGGCGTTTTCAACATCCTTAGAGAAGGTACCAGAGCGGTAATAGCTGAAAGCAAAGAAATCAACCGTGTAATTTTTTATAAGTTCAAGTTCTTCTTCATTGATTTCAGGTGTGAGATTTGCTTCGCGCCAGATTCTTTTGACATAGCCAGGAATATAACCATTACAGAATGGATCACCAAAATAGTAATTAGAGATACGCTGGATGTCATAAGCACCCCAAGCATCTTTTGGATCACATGTATACGCATAAGTGGCAACACATGAACTTGTCAACATACAGCCAACCTGGCAATCAGGATCGATTTCATGTCCTAGTTTAACACTCCAGGCACTGCCGACAAGTAAATTGACATAAGCCTGCCATGTATCAGCTGGACTGACCTTGAGCGGATCATTTTTATCGAATGGTGGATTGATTGATAATACACCGGCGGAAACAACAGGACGGCGATAGAGATTATTGACTTCATTAAATGTCATATAGTATTTAACTTTGCCTTTATAACGTTTAAAGACGGCTGTGACATAGTTTTTCCAGAACTCAATCATTTTTTTAGAAGCCCATCCACCATATTCAGTTAGAAGATGAACAGGTGTTTCATAATGACTGAGGGTGACAACTGGTTCCATGCCTAAACGATGCATTTCGGCAAATAAATCATCATAGAATTGTAAACCTGCTTCGTTAGGCTCTGCTTCATCACCATTAGGGAAAATACGTCCCCAGGCAATGGATGTACGGAAACAATTGAATCCCATACCACTCATGAGTTCTAAATCTTCTTTATAGCGATGATAAAAATCAATACCTTCATGACTTAAGTAAACTTTATCAGGATCTAAAGCCATTTCCCATTTATAATTGTCTTCATTCCATTTTAAGCCACATTCTGAAGAGTTGATACCAACCATGATGTCAGTAACATTAGGCTGCTTGCCATCTTCCAGCCAGGCACCTTCACATTGATTAGCGGCAACAGCACCGCCCCATAAAAAGTTCTTTGGAAATACGTTATTCATAATTTTAGCTCCTTTTGATTGTTTTTTATCTTTGACACTTTCATTGTATCAATGATTTAATATGAAGTAAAACATCTATAATTCATAATAAATATTCCTTATAAGAATATTAAAGAAAAAAGGAGAGGCGCTAATGGTGTGCTATAATGATGAGGAAACAGAAGGTGGGTAGTGATTATGGCAATTAAAATGATTTTATGCGATTTAGATGGCACATTATATACAAGTGATAAAACAATTTCTGAGCGTACGATTGAGACAATCAAAAAAGTACGTGAACAAGGCGTGATTTTTGGTATTGCGAGTGGTCGTTCTTGCAGCTTTATCCGTCATCATTTTACGAAAATGGGACTGAATGATTTAATTGACGTCATCGTTGGTGATGGTGGCTATGGTATTGACGATGCCCTGATTTCGGTTGATACACAAAACTATCCACTCCATTATGATGTGATGCGTCGTATCATGGATCATTTTGCTTCCTGGAATGTCACTTTTGGTATTCCTATCGGTCAGGAACTCGTTTTTTCTGAAGACAGTGATATTATTCGTCATGTCACGAGCATCAATAAATATCCTTATTCAGTTCGTGATTTTAATGAATTGATTAAGGAAGAGGCAACGAAGTTCTGTGTCTTCTGTTGGGAAAAGGATCTTGATGCCGTTGAAGAACATGCAACTCATTTAGATGTAGGCGATCTTAATGCCTATTTTGTCAGAAGTGGTCCATACCTGATCGAATATGCTGATACTCATGTGACAAAAGATCAGGGCATTGCCCGTTTACTTGAAGCCCATCATTTGTCACTTGATGAATTAATGGTATTTGGTGATGCAGATAATGATTATGGAATGATCAATTATGCCAAGTATGGTATTGTCATGGCCAATGGTACTGAGCA
>JAGBPZ010000066.1 GCA_017633115.1 Erysipelotrichaceae bacterium
AGCCATCGTTGTCAGTCCAACTGAATGTACAATACATTCAACAATATCACTAAACTAAAGCCAAAGGAGAAACATATGGCAAGAAAAGAACTAGAATCTAAAGCAGGCAAGTATGCAGATATTGAAACTTGGAACAAGAAAGGATCTATCAAAGAGGGCGACACTCTTGAAGGTTACCTTTATGATCGTGATTCATTCCAAACTAAATATGGTACTATGTACATTTATGTTATCGAAAAGCTAGATGGCTCACTAATCAAACTAGTCGGCCAGAAAAACATCGTTTCAAAGATTGATGAATCAGTAGCACTCGGCACTCACATTTGGATTACATTTGATGGCCTAGTCGAAACTGCCAATGGTGCTATGAAAAACTATAAAATCGAAATTGATGATGAAGATATTAAGGAGATTAATCATGCTGAATAGGGAAGATATAAAATACTTACTCGATCATGTTGAAAATGATGGATCAGATTTAGCCAATAAAGTTCAAGGGAAACTCGAAGTTCTAGTAAATCAATTAGATCTGCAAGAAGAATTTAGGAAGCGATCAATGGAACTTCAAGATAAAATGAAAGAATTAGATAAATAATTTAACCATAACATTTAAGCCGGATTAATGCCGGCTTTTATGTTATAATAAAATTAAAGGAGATTTTAACATGAAGAAGAAATCTAAAAAGAAAGATAATTGGTTAATTAAGTTAATAGCACCAATTATCATCGCCATTGCCGGTGGGCTTGGTGTAACTTTAGCTATTACAACCAATCAAGGTAAACTAGAGGTTAAAATTGATTATTCAGAGCCAACTATTGTTAAAGACAAAGGTGGTGAATACGAAGAAATGCCTACTGTTGAGAATATCGACGGCGGTGGAATGTTTAAAGATATGACAAATATCGACGGTGCAGAGCCAGATATGTACTATGAACTCGGAGCAATGGAGCAAGTAGATACTAGTTCGGTGCAGGCATTTGTCCAATCTACTCTTAATCGTTGCATTGTGGCGAACAATTATTATGGTGCACAATGCGTTTCTCTTGCTCGTGCTTTCTGGTGGGATTATGCTGGGTTTGATGTATCAACCTGTGGCACAAATCTTGCTAAAGGTATGATGGAGTGTGCAGATGACAACGCAAGAGATAAATTTAAAGTTATTTGGAATAAAGATGAAATTATATCAGGCACTTGGATTGTATTAGATGGTAAGACTACTGGCCATATTTGCATGGCTCTTACAGCACCAAATGGCGATTATGTACAATGTCTTGGCGAAAATCAAGGTGGTATCCCTTGCGAGGGCGGTATTGGCGGTGCAGGTACAAACATCATTAATTTATCAATTAAAAATTTTATCGGTGGTTATATACCGTTAGACTACATACCAAAACCTACTCCAACTCCGTTGCCACCAGATACCGGCAGACTCTAATATGGCTAAATATATTGGTTATGTTGATGTTCCACATGGTACTTATGATGAATGGAGAAACTCAACCTTAAATAATGGTTATGATATTGATGGTTCATATGGTTGTCAATGTTGGGATTTTGCATCGCTATTTTGGCGAAATGTTGGCTTTCCGGCTGGCTACCCACATATTACATCATCTAGTGCTTACACCATGTGGGAGCTTCGTGATCAAAATATTAGTTATGGTGGAACTTTATTCTTTGATTTAGTTTATAGTTTAGCTGAAGTTAAAAGAGGTGATATTATAGTTTATAATCAATTTTCTATTAATCCATATGGCCATGTTGGTTTTGCAGATGAAGATTATGATACATGGCATAATAATAATCCAAGTTCTTATGAATTTCCTATTTTATCAGAAAATAACGGTGGTACTCCAGATCCAGCCGGCGGTGCGTATGTTAATGTACATGGTTACGACACTCGTTTATTCTTAGGTGCTTTTAGATTTCGTGATTGGAATGTTGAACCAACACCAACAGAAGAAATTGTAAAATCTAAATTTCCATGGGTGCTTTATGCAAATAAAATTAGAAATCGCTATTGACAATTTTTAATGTATTTATATAATTAAATTAGAACATTCCGTTCTACTCTGAATAGTCCTATTTATAGGACTATTCTTTTTGTTCGGTTTTTGTTCTGTTTATGTTATTATTATATTGAAAGGAGATTTCATTATGGCAAAACTAACCGCCGAAGAATTTATTAAAAAATGGACGGTTGATAAAAAAGTCAGTGAAGATGATGATGTACTCATTGAGCTGATGGAAGATGCAACCGATTCTATTGTGGTTTCAGACAGTGAATCTGCTGAAATTGCACAATTAAAAGCCGACAATGAAAAATTGTCTGCTGACTATGCCGATCTAAAAGAACGGTATAAAACTCGCTTCTTAACAGCAGAATTCGATGAGAAGATCGAAACTGAAGTTAAAGAAGAACCAGCCGAAGAAGAACCGGCTGAAGAAGAAGTAATTGATGTAAAGGAGATTTAACATGGCACTTAACAAAGTCCTAAAAGTAAACTCTGATAGCGAGCTTCTTAGTTATATTATTAATGTAACACCAGAGTTGGCCTCTGAAATTGATTTACCAGTTCAAGGTAAGTCGATTGCTCCTATCGGTAAGCTCATTATGAGCAACGAGCGTTTTAAAAATGCTTTTATTAATACTATTAATTTAATTGGTTTGACTATTATTGATCGTAACTACTGGGATAATCCATGGGAAGCATTTACTGAGCGTGGTACTCTTAACTGGGGACAATCAGTTCGTGAACTCATTGTAGATATTGCAAATGTGTATGATTATAATGTATATGCAGACTCCGCAACTCATTTCCTAGAAAATGTGGTGCCAAATGTGTATAATTATATTCACGAAGTCAATTATCAGAAATTCTATAAAACCACTACTTCTGATGAACAAATGGCCATGGCGTTCAATACCGATGGCGGTTTGATGGATCTTATCGAAAAAGTAATCGGTTCTCTCTATGAGGGTTACAAGTATGATAAATACATTGTAGATAAATATATGCTTTGTCGCCGTATTCTCGATGGTACTATCACATCTGTTGAAATCGATGGTTACGGTTCAATGACTCCTCGCCAGCGTGTATCATTTATTAAAAACATCTCTAATAAGATGACATTCAGATCACCAAATTACAACCCAGCCGG
>JAGBPZ010000067.1 GCA_017633115.1 Erysipelotrichaceae bacterium
GTCATGCCTAATGGCTGCTTTATGTATTCCCGCATTATTAGAGATTTCCCAATCTATTCATCTAATATCGGAACAGTCAGGACGAACGAAAATGGTATTGCCATCACGATTTTCTACCGTTCATCAATTGATTCACAGCGTCAAGATATGTTTGGTGTTATCAACAAACTTTCAAAAGCATATGGTTTTGATATTCATCCACAAAATGATATGCCAGGATGGAACTATGATCCTCACTCTAAACTACGTGATCAGCTCGCTAAGGAATTTAAAGCGTTCTTCAATCAGGAGATGACTTTTACAGCAGCAGCTGGTGGTCTGGAAACATCAATCTTTAAAGGCAATGATCCTGAACTTGATATCATTATTATCGCCCCTACAATTAAGGGGTATCATACGCCTAATGAAAAACTCGACATCGCCACATTTGAAAAGACTTATGCCTTCTTAAAGCATTTCTTATCAACACTATAAAATAAGCCCGTCTCTTAAGAGGAGACGAGCTTTTTGTATGCGTAACGTTTATAAGGAATCATCCTATATGATGATTTGAATTCTGGTAAATGAGAGTAATCTTCACCAAATAATAATTTGATATCATCAACTGGTGAAATGATACATTGGTCTTGATTGATTAAATAAATATAAATACGGCAATAATCAAGATAATCAGGGCCAAGGAAATAACCATCGCTTTGGTCAGTAGTGATATGATCATGATGGAAATGTTTTTCTATTTTTAAAGCATTATCTTCAGAGACATAGAGTACATGCGTATAGTCTTGATAAGGATAGGCATATAATACTGATAAATGACCTGCTTCTTTGACTTTGCCGAGAGCTTTCTTCTTTTGTTTAAACATATAACAACCTCACAAATTTATTATATCATATTTTTATTGTTTGGAATTGTTTTTTAGATTACTTATTATTTCAATTTATTGTTTTAAGGTATTGATTATTGACTTAAACAATAAAAAACAATAAAATAGAATTATAGAAAATAATAAAGAAGGTGAGAAAGATGATCCAACAGGAGAGACATGAACGTATCCTTAGTAAACTATCATTAAATGGACGTGTTGTCGTCAGTGAACTAAGTGATGAATTTGGTGTAACGAGAGATTGCATCCGTAAAGACTTAGCTCAACTTGAAAAAAATGGTGATTTGAAACGTGTTCATGGCGGTGCTATTCAGACACGCAGCAATCCCCGTACTTTGCTCGTCAGCGATCGTCTTACCCTTAATGTTGAAGCCAAAAAGGAAATTGCAAAAAAGGCTGTTGATTTAATTGAAGACGGTGATGTGATTTTCCTTGACATTTCAACCACGAATATCGAAATTGCGAAACTGCTTATTGAGCGTAAAAGACCTTTGACAGTTGTGACAAACATGATCGATATCATGATTTTATTGTCACAGTGCCCTGATATTAAAACAATTATGATTGGAGGCCAGTTAGGTCGCTCACCTGATGGTTTTACTGGTTCACTTGCTATCAGTCAGATTATGAAATTTCATTTTGATAAAGCTTTTGTTGGGACAGTAGGTGTCAATAGTCAAACAGATCAAGTGTATACCTATGATGTTGATGATGGTTTAACTAAAGAAAGCATCATCCGCAATGCCGATCAGGCATATCTCGTCATGGAATCAATCAAGTATCAGCAGGATGGCAATTACGTCTTTGCTACAATGTCTGATTTTAGAGAAATTATCACGGAATAGAGGTGGGAGAATTGGACAGCCTTAGACAAACAGAACGAATTAGTCTATTAAAAGATAAAATGCTTTCAAGTGAACGTTATGCATCAATTGAACAGGCACGTATCATCACTCGCATTTATCAGGAAAATGAAGAATTGTCTATTCCGAAAAAACGTGCTCTGTCGCTTCGAGCTTCATTTGAAGAAATAGATATTGGTGTCGAACCAGAGGAGCTCATAGTTGGTAATCGAACCAAAGGTGTTCGCTATGGTGTCGTTTTTCCTGAAAGTGGCTGCTCATGGATCAATGCGGAATTTGAGTCATTACCATATCGACCTCAGGATACATTTAATGTTCGCCCTGAGGATATCAAAGAATTCCGTGAATCGATTTATCCTTATTGGCAAGGGCGTTCTTTAGAAGACGGTATCAAAGATGTCTATGGTTCGCAAATCAAACAGATATCCAAGGTTGTGAAAATTAATCAAACTGACCATGCTCAAGGTCATATCTGTCCTGATACAAAGACCTGGTTAAAGCTGGGTCCATCAGGATTAAAAGCCTTAGCTGAGGATAAACTTGTCAATGCCAGAGAAGATCAGAAAGAATTCTATGAATGTACAATCATTGTACTCGATGGTGTGATTCATTTTATGCAACGTTATCATGATTTGATTATGTCGATGATGGATGATGTTGCTGATGACTATAAAGCGTCACTCAAGAGAGTCGCTGAGAACTGTATGAATTTATCACAACGACCACCGATGAGTTTCCATGAAGCTGTACAATCAGTCTGGTTCTTATTTGTGGCTCTGCATATGGAATCCAATGCATCTTCATTTTCACCGGGAAGAATGGACCGTTATCTTGATCCGTTCTATGAAAAAGATGTTAAGGAAGGACGATTAACGAAGCAGGATGCCTTAGAAATCATAGAATGCCTGTGGCTTAAATTCAACCAAATCGTCTACCTGCGTAATAAAAACAGTGCCAAATATTTTGCGGGCTTTCCAATTGGCTTTAATATCGCAATCGGTGGCGTTGATGAGGAAGGTCATGATACTTACAATGATTTGTCATTATTGTTCCTTCGTGCACAATATCATTTAGGATTGCCACAACCTAACTTATCTGTCAGATTGAATAAACATTCATCGAGTGAACTAATGCAGGAAGCCATCAAAGTCGTCGCAAGAGGCAGTGGTATGCCACAGTTCTTCAACGATGAGGCAATCATTGAGCCAATGATTCATGATCTTGGTATCGATGAACAGGATGCTCGTGATTATGCCATTGTAGGATGTGTTGAATTGACAACTCATGGTAATAATCTGGGCTGGTCAGATGCTGCAATGTTCAATTTCAATAAAGCTTTAGAATTAACACTTAATAATGGGCGCTGTTTACTCACAGGTGATCAAATTGGTCCTGACTATGGTAATCTGACAACTTATAAGACTTATGAAGACTTTGAAGAAGCTTTTAGAAAGACAATAGATTATTTTATTGAAGAAATGATGAAAGCTGAAGATGTGGTCGAAAAAGCCCATCAGGATTACTTACCTACCGCATTTTTGTCAACGGTCATTGATGACTGTATGGAAAAAGGACTTGATGTGGTTAAGGGAGGTGCAAAATATAACTTAAGTGGTATTCAGATGATCCAGATTGCCAACTTAGCAGATTCACTGGCAGTTTTAAAAGACCTCATTTATGACAAAGGTTTGATCACTAAAGAAGAAATGTTGACAGCGTTAAGAGATGATTTTAAGGGTCACGAAATCACGCAGACAATGTGTCTCAAAAAGGTGCCTAAATATGGCAATGATATTCGCTGGGTCGATGAACTAGGTGAGAAGTGGGCTGGCTACTTTAGAGAACGTATGAATGACTATACTAACTATCGTGGTGGTAAGTTCCATACCGGTATGTATACCGTTTCTGCTCATGTACCTATGGGTGAAAACGTTGGGGCATCTCCTGATGGCCGTCATGCTTTAGATCCATTAGCCGATGGTGGGTTATCACCAGTTTATGGACGTGATCTTGCTGGTCCGACGGCAGTTTTAAAGTCAGTCTCAAGAATGAAGGATTCCTTCACCACAAATGGTGGCTTGTTGAATATGAAATTCTTACCAGAGTTCTTTAAGACAGAAACAGGGCTGGCTAAGTTTGAAGATTTTCTTAGAGCTTTTGTGGATCTAGAAATACCACATATTCAATTCAACGTCGTCAATGTCGAAGATTTGCTGGATGCTAAAGTCCATCCTGAACGTCATCGCTCACTGACAATCAGAGTTGCTGGTTATACGGCCTATTTTGTAGAACTTGCAGGTAAACTGCAGGATGAGATTATTGAACGTACGAGCTATGAAGACATCTAGTGCTTACGTCTTTGATATCAAACGTTTCGCCGTCCATGATGGGACAGGTATTCGTACGACTGTCTTTTTCAAAGGCTGTCCACTAAGATGCGTGTGGTGTCAAAACCCTGAAGGGTTACTCAAAGACCCGCGTCCCATCTATCTGGCATCTAACTGTATCCATTGTCGTTTGTGTGAACGTAACTCTTACGAGGGACAAATGGTTTATAAAGATGATCGACCTTATTTCAATTATGATTATCAAAAAGGTTTTGATAATCTGGTAGAAATCTGTCCTTCAACAGCGATTCAGTATGACGCAAAAGCTTATACAGTAGATGAATTGATGGAAAAGATTGAAGATGATAAAATATTTTTTAGAGAATCAGGTGGTGTCACATTCTCTGGTGGTGAACCATTACTACAAGGCGCATTCTTGCTTGAAATGTTGAAGCGCTGCAAAGAAAAAGATATTCATACAGCTATTGAAACAAGCTTCTTTTGCAGTTGGGAATTGATAGAAAGTCTGTTGCCTTATCTTGATCTGATTTATGTGGATCTTAAAATCTTTGATGAGTCTAGTCATATCGAAGCCACTGGTGTCTCTAATCAACGTATTTTAGACAATATTAGACGTCTTTTAACAAGTGAACATAAAGACAAGGTTATTATTAGAACACCCCTTATTCCCGGATTTACAGCGAATCAGGATAATATTCAGGCTATCTGTCAGTTTATCTTGAACTGTAATCAAGATGTTCATTATGAGTTACTTAATTATAATCCACTCGCAAGTGCTAAATATGATTTGACTGAGTTTACTTATGGTATTGATGATCATTATAAGATGTATACCCAATCGCAAATGCAGTCTTTTTATGATCTAGCTATACAATCAGGTATTAAGAATTTAATTATTGAATAAAGAAGGTGAATAACACTATGATTTCAATCGCAAAAGATGCACAAACAAATTGTGATGTCATTTCTCTTAAAAATGACAATATTGAATTGGTTGTAACTGACTATGGGGCAACGATTTTAAAAGTCATCGTCAAAGACAAAAACGGACAGTCTTGTGATGTTGTTTTAGGCTTTGAATCATTAGATGATTACAGGGCCAAGGGTGGCACTTATCTTAATGCCATTGTTGGTAGAGTTGCCAACCGTATCGGTAAAGGAACATTTGTCCTCAATGGTCAGCGTTATCATGTGCCTGTTAATAATGGTCCTAACAGTCTACATGGAGGCATTGATGGCTTCTCTTATAAGCTATGGGATTATGAGACATCTGATAAACAAGTTACGTTCCATTACCATGCACAAGACGGGGAAGAAGGCTATCCAGGCAATCTTGATGTTGATGTAACTTATCAGTTGCTTGATGATGGTTATAAGATCATCTATCACGCTACAGGTGATCAGGATACGATAGTCAATATGACAAACCATGCTTATTTCAATTTAAATGGTCATCCTTCATCTATTTACAATCATGAAATGACTGTTCACGCAAGTCATATTGGATGTGTTGATGAAGATGGTTTATTTACAGGAACAATTCTTGATGTCACTGATACACCATTTGATTTCCGTCAAAGTAAAGCAATCGGTGATATGATTACAAAGCCACATATTCAGTTGGAATTAGGCAATGGTTATGATCATTCGTTCTTATTTGATCGTACTAACCAGCAAATCGAATTGTATTCACCAGAAAGTGGCGTTGTGATGACTGTTTCAACAACTTTACCACTAGCACAAATTTATACAGGTAACTATTTAAATAACGAAAAGTCTAAAGACGGTTCACTTCTTAAACCAAGAGATGGTATCTGTTTTGAAACCCAGTACTTACCTGATTCCATTAATAAGGAAACCGATTCACCTGTTATTTTAAGAGCAGGCGACAGTTATGATGAAGAAACATCATTTACATTTAAAGTCAAATAAATAGAAGGTATTCACAAAAAAAGAAAAGAAGGAGAAAAGAATTATGGAATA
>JAGBPZ010000068.1 GCA_017633115.1 Erysipelotrichaceae bacterium
CTTTATGTCGGAGCACCTTGTGCTATTGTCAATTCATTCCTGATTGAATTGACCGCAGACCGTTTAAAAGGCTTCCTCCTGGCGATTGGTGCGGCAGTTGTTGTTCATGTTGTTTATCTGTTGCTGAGCGAAATCTTTGGTCGTCTTCATCATTTTAATAGTGTTGAAAAGATGTCGACAGTTTATTCTAACAGTGGCAATCTGATCATTCCATTAGTCACACTTGTTTTAGGTGAGGAAATGGTCTTCTATTGTTCAGGTTATATGATCGTGCAAACAATTTTGATGTGGACACACTGTAAGATTTCAATCAGTGAAGAACGCGATTTTGATATTAAAAAGATTATTTTCAGCATTAATATGCTGGCAATTTATTTGGGAGCTTTTCTTTGTCTGACCCACATGACTTTACCAACAATGATTGCGAGCTCAATGAAGATGATGGCTGGAACTATGGCACCATTATCAATGTTCGTCATTGGTATGTTGCTTGCAGATATGGATCTAGTTGAGAGCTTGTCGCAATTACGACCTTATCTCGTTTGTTTCTATCGCTTGATTGTTTTCCCAATGGTCATCATGCTGATTATTCTAGTAAGTGGTGTGACTCGCTGGATTCCAGATGCTGGTCAGATCCTGATGATTTCAATGTTGTCGGCGAGTGCCCCGGTAGCTTCAACGGTCGCGCAATTTGCCCAACTCTACCATAAGCATGAGTTTGATGCCTCCGTCATTAATGGACTTTCGATCTTGCTTTGTATCGTCACCATGCCGGCCATCAATGTCTTATACAATATTCTGTTTCTATAATCCTTTTGTGTTTTTATCATACGGACTGAAAAAAGAGCTATAACTGATCCCTTGGGACTGGTTATAGCTCTTTTATCTTTATATATGTCATTTGAAAAAAAGGTTGATTTTTTATGATAAATACAATTCTCCATGACAGATTTACTGTAAATATGGAAAAACTCTTTTATTTACAGAATAAATATGTTAAGATGACAACGAATTGAGGTATCCTATTATGATTAAAATGATTATTAACTTACATCACCATCATCATAGACACACTTAGGGTTATATCAACAAAATGATACAGCCCATTTTGACATACAAAACATTTTGGGTGTATCTAATGACGAAATAAAGTAAGCGAGTCATTAGGACTCGCTTTTTTTGATAATTGGAGGCGCTTATGGAAGAATTCAAATATTTAGTACCTGAAGAAAGCATCGATGCCGCAGGGTTTGATGGCGTGCGTTTACGTACAATTGAACAGTCACTTCGTGATGTCTTCACTGCTCACCACTATGAAGAATTGATGCTGCCAACGTTCGAATATCTTAATCTTTATAATGGTTTAGCAGTTGATGAAAGCACGATGTTCCAGTTTACGAATTTTGAAGGTAAACGTATTGCTTTACGTACTGACTTTACGGTACCTATTGCCAGATTGTATAATAATGAAAATACGAATGCAGTTCGTCGTTACAGTTACTTCGGTAATGTGTATCAGACTCAGGAGCGCCATAAGGGTAGAGATTCAGAATCCTTCCAGGGTGGTGTCGAACTGATTGGCTTGCCAGGTATCAAAGGTGATTTGGAATGCCTCTCTCTGATTCAGGAAACAATGCCACTGCTTGAACTTAATAATCTCAAACTTGAATTAAGCAGTGCCAAGTTCTATCGCCGTTTAATGAGTATTGTTGGAGATCGCAGCTTGATCGATATTATTGATAAAAAGAAGTTATCAGAGATGCAGAAGTTTGTTGCCCGTCACAATATCCAGGGGGAATTAAAAGACTTACTGCTTTATTTGCCACATGCATTTGGTGATATTACGATCTTAAAGAAGATGAAGACATTGGCATGTGATGATCGTCTCTATGAGGCAGTTGATGAACTCGAAACATTGTATGATGCTTTGACTTATAAAGATAATATTATCTTTGATTTATGTAAGGTCCCACGCCAGTCTTACTATACTGGTATTCTGATCAACTGTTACTCTTATTATTCAGCCCAGCCAATCTTATCTGGTGGTCGTTATGATAACTTACTCAATTACTTTGATAATAATGTGCCATCAATTGGTTTTGTCTATCATCTCAATAATGTAATGAATGCCATCACGAAGGAGCGTGAAGCCAATGATTAAAATCGCAATCACTAAAGGGCGTATTGAAAAACAGGTCTGTCGTATGCTTGAAGCCAAAGGCTTTGATATGGCACCAATCTTCAATAAAAACCGTGAACTCCAGATTGAAACAAGTGATGGCCTGTCAATGATCTTTGCGAAATCAAATGATGTTCTGACATTCTTAGAACATGGAATCGTAGATGTAGGCTTCGTTGGTTCCGATACAATGCTTGAATCCGACTTTGATGATTACTATGAAATGTTGGACTTAGATGTCGGTAAATGTTATTTCGCATTGGCAGCTTATCCTGAATACCGTACTAAAACATTTAACCGTCGTAAAAAGATTGCTTCAAAGTATACGAAAGTGGCTAAAAACTATTTTGCATCGAAGCAGGAAGACGTTGAAATTATTAAACTTGAAGGTTCTGTTGAACTTGGTCCTGTCGTTGGTCTATCAGATGCCATCGTTGATATCGTCGAAACAGGTTCAACACTCAAAGCCAATGGCTTAGAAGTCATCGAAGAGATATGTGACATTTCAACGCGTATGATCGTTAACCGTGTCAGCTTGAAATTTAAAAAGGATGAAATATTCCGTCTCATTAACGCACTCAAAAAGGAGGATGCCGAGAATGCTTAAAGTAATGGATTTTACAGGTGATTATACCTATCTTGAACAGACCCTTCACACCCGAAAAGAAGATATTTCTGTTGAAGTCAATAATGCCGTCACCAAAATCATCAATGATATTAGAATCAATGGTGATGACGCCTTAATGGCGATGTGTGAAAAGCTCGATGGTTTTAAAGCAAATAAGAGTGAAGACTTCCTTGTCACTGAAGAAGAAATCAACGAAGCGGTTGAGCGTATCGGTCCTGACTTTATTCGTATCCTTGAACGTGCTAAATCACAGTTGATTGATTATCATCAGCATCAGGTTGAAAAGTCATGGTCAATGTATAAAGACAATGGTGTCATTATGGGTCAGCTCATCAGAGGTATTGAAAATGTTGCTCTGTATGTACCTGGAGGTACCGCAACCTATCCTTCAACAGTCATGATGAATGCCATTCCGGCAAGCCTTGCAGGTGTTAAAAACACCTATATCATTACCCCAGTTAAAGCTGATGGTAAAGTTTCCGATGTCATTTTAGCGGCTGCATATGTCTGTGATATCAAAACCATCTATAAAGCTGGTGGTGCTCATGGTGTTGCTGCGGCTGCTTATGGTACCAAGACAATCCAGAAAGCCGATAAAATTGTTGGGCCTGGTAATATCTACGTTGCCACTGCGAAGAAACTCTGTTATGGCGTAGTGGATATCGATATGGTAGCAGGACCTAGTGAAATCATGATCGTTGCAGATGAAACTGCCAATCCTCGCTATGTTGCTGCTGATTTAATGAGTCAGGCAGAACATGATGTCCTGGCTTCAGCCATTCTTATTACAACCTCAAGAGAACTTGTGGCTCAGGTCAATGAAGAATTAAAACGTCAAATCGTTACCTTACCAAGACAGGATATTATTGCTTCATCACTAGAAAACTATGGTGGTGCGATTATTGTCAAAGATATCAAAGAAGGTCTTGAAGTTGCCAATCATTTGGCTCCAGAACATCTGGAAATATTGACTCAGGATCCATTGGCACAGTTGCCATATATTCAAAATGCGGGCTCAATTTTCCTTGGTGAATATACACCTGAGCCATTAGGTGATTATTTAAGTGGTACCAATCACGTATTACCAACTGGTGGCACTGCAAAATTTTACAGTGCTTTAGGTGTTTATGATTTTGTTAAACACTCTGCTTACAGTTACTATCCAAAAGCTGCTTTGGCATCTTTTGCGGATGATATTCAAACATTTGCTCATTTAGAAGGGCTGGATGCTCATGCAAACAGTATTAAAGTACGTTTTGAGGAGGAAGACAAATGAGAACGAGTCAATTAACCCGTCAAACAAAAGAAACGGCTATAGAATGTGCAGTCACAGTTGATGGCAGTGGTCAGGCAACCATTGATACAGGTGTTGGTTTTCTGAATCATATGCTGGAATTATTGGCATTTCACTCTAAGATGGATTTAAGTGTCATCTGCAAAGGTGACTTGGATGTTGATTCACATCACACTTGTGAAGATGTTGGTATTGCTTTAGGTGAATGTCTGAAACAGGCACTTGGCGATAAGCGTGGCATTATTCGTTATGGCAGCTTTACGATTCCAATGGATGAAGCTTTAGTCACCGTTGACCTGGATTTCAGTGGCCGTCCTTATCTGGTCTTCAACGCTGATTTGCCAAATATCACTTTAGGTAATTATGAGACTGAAGTTACCGAAGAATTCATGCGTGCTTTTGCCTTCAATGCCGGCATCACACTGCATATCAATGAGCACTATGGCAAAAATACACACCACATCATTGAAGCAATGTTTAAAGCCATGGGTCGTGCTATCCGCCAGGCAGTGCAGATTGATGAAGCTTTCAAAGATGAAATCAGCTCATCTAAGGGAGTTCTCTAAATGATTGCGATTATTGACTATCATGTAGGTAATCTTGGCAGTGTTACAAATGCCTTCAAACGATTAGGCATGGATGTTGCTGTAACTCGTGATCATGATGTCATCAGACAGGCTGATGGTATTATTCTTCCTGGGGTAGGTTCATTTCCTGTGGCTATGAAACATCTGGAACAATATGATCTGATTGATGTACTCAATGAAGTCAAAGACAAAGGCACCCCAATCATGGGTATTTGTTTAGGGATGCAAATCCTTTTTGAAACTGGTTATGAATTCACCACAACTCAGGGATTAGGCTTTTTAAGTGGCACTGTTGAGTTGATGCAGGTCAATGAAAAGTTACCACATATGGGTTGGAATCAATTGATTTTCAACCACCAACATCCTGTTTTGAATCACATCGAAGAAGAAGACTATGTCTATTTCGTTCATTCTTATGCTGCCAATTGTCCTGATGAAGAATTAATTGCCTATTGCGAGTATGGTGGCATCAAAGTCCCTGCCATCGTTGGTAAGGACAATGTGCTGGGATGCCAGTTCCATCCGGAAAAAAGTGGTGAAGTTGGCAAAATGATTTTAAAAGCGTTTAAGGAGATTGTCGAACAATGATTGTCATTCCTGCAATAGATTTAAAAGACGGAGAAGCCGTCAGATTATATAAAGGTGATTATGGACAAAAGACTGTCTATTCTTCACGTCCTGAAGAGATTGCCAAAGGGTTTGAAAGGATGGGAGCCAAATATCTTCACGTCGTTGACCTTGATGGCGCTAAAGATGCTCAGGCTACCAATAAAGAGACCATCAAACGTATCCGCGATGCCATCGCTATTCCAATGGAATTAGGTGGCGGAATTCGAGATATGGCAACAGTTAAAATGTATCTTGAAGAAATTGGTATTGATCGTGTCATTCTCGGTACAGCAGCTTTGCGTGATCGAGATTTTCTTGTCGCAGCTTTAAATGCCTATGGACCTGACCGTATCGTTGTTGGTGTTGATATCAAAGATGGTTATGTATCAACATCGGGCTGGCTGGAAACAAGTCAGATCTATTATCTTGATTTTATTGATGAACTGGTAGAATTAGGAGTCACGACAATCGTCTGCACTGATATCTCTAAAGATGGTACCTTAACAGGTCCATCGATGCCGGTTTACGCTGCCATTCATGCGCATTCACCAATCAATTTTGTTGTATCAGGTGGTGTTAAAGATGCTCAGGATGTCTATGATGTCAATGATGCCGGTTATTATGGCTGCATCGTCGGTAAAGCCTTCTATGAAGGACGTATCGATTTAAAAGAGGTGATTGCCAATGTTGGCTAAGAGAATCATCCCTTGCCTTGACATCAAAGATGGTAAAGTTGTTAAAGGGGTTAACTTTGTCGGCTTAAAAGATGTCGGTGATCCGATTGAACTCGCTAAAGAATATGACCGCCAATGTGCTGATGAGGTTGTCTTCCTTGATATTACTGCAACTTATGAAAATCGTGATATCATTCGTGATTTGATCCAGCGTGGTGCTAATGAGTTATCGATTCCACTATGTGTTGGTGGTGGGATCCGTAGTGTTGAAGATTTCCGTATGATTTTATCCAGTGGCGCTGATAAAGTCTCTGTCAATTCTGCGGCCGTCAAAAATCCCCAGTTGATCAAAGATGCCAGCGATGAATTTGGTGTTCAATGTGTCGTGCTTGCAGTTGATGCCAAAGCCCGTGATGATCAAAGCGGCTGGGATGTTTATGTCGCTGGTGGCCGTATTAATACTGGTCTTGATTTAATTGAATGGGTCAAAAAGGGTGAAGCCTTAGGTGCCGGTGAAATCCTGCTCACAAGTATGGATGCTGATGGTACCCGTGATGGCTTTGATATCAAAATGCTTAAAGCCGTTGTTGAAGCAGTGAATATTCCTGTCATTGCCAGTGGTGGCTGTGGTGATAAAGAAGATATCGCTGAAGTCTTTGAACAGACCAATTGTGATGCAGCCTTAGCTGCGAGCTTATTCCACTTTGGTGAAGCGACTGTAGATGAAGTTAAGGACATATGTGCTGCGCGCCATATTCCAGTAAGGAGAAATAAACAATGAGACCTGATTTTGCGAAAATGAATGGCATGATTCCAGCCATTGTTCAGGATGTCAAAACCAAGAAAGTATTGATGCTCGCCTATGTCAATGAAGAAGCTTATGAGCGTATGCTTGAGACAAAGGAAACATGTTTCTATTCCCGCAGTCGTCAGACTTTATGGCATAAAGGTGAAACGAGCGGTCATTTCCAGTACATCAAAGGGATGTATCTTGACTGTGATGATGACACTTTATTGATTGAAGTCGAACAGGTCGGCGCTGCTTGTCATACTGGCAGTTATTCATGCTTCTTCAAGGAATTGATTCCTTATGAAGTAGGTGACATCGCACGTGAACTCTATGATACAATCGAAGATCGTAAGCTACATCCAGTAGAAAAATCTTATACCAATTACTTACTTGATGAAGGTATTGATAAGATCTGTAAAAAAATCGGTGAAGAAGCAACCGAAACTGTGATCGCTGCTAAAAATGATTCTAAAGGAGATTTAATTGGCGAAATCGGTGATTTATATTATCATGTGCTGGTTTTAATGTCAGCTTATGGGGTAACTGTTGATGAAGTGGAAGCATTATTGCGTCAACGTCACAAAGTTACCGGTAATAAAAAGATTCAGCATAAGAAGGGTGCCTATTAAAATGTTTGGTCAAAAAGTCAATTGTGATTTTTGTGGAAAAACAGTGAAGCTCAGAAAGGCTTTTGAGTTGACTGATGGTTATATTTGCCCTGAATGTATGGGGTCAATGAAGCTGTCACATGATATGAATTGTGCTCAGGTCAAGGCAATACGTCAACAACGTCGTCTATCTCGTGAACGTGAAAAGGAATTTGTGGTAACCCGTGAAATTGGGGAAGGTAATAAGACCTGTATCATTGATGAACGTCATCGCCTGTTTATGATCGATGACCCGAGGAAGTGGCGTGTCAGTCACCCTGATATCTATTCCTTTAAAGATATCATGAATGTTCAGATTGATATCAAAGATGAAGATGATGGTTATGATTTTGAAGTCTACATTCAACTCAATCATGCCGCTGTTGATGAAATTGTTTTTTCTCTCAGCTCGATGAAACCAAAAGTACGTTATGACGATTTATACCTTCAACTTGTCAAAAAAGGTGAAATCTTAAGTGACGTTCTTATGAGTGAAGAAATTGATGATTCAGTGTGGATCTGTCCTCACTGTCAAACCCGCAACAATAATCGTTTCTGCAGCCATTGTGGGCGACCAAAAACGTTATAAGACAAAGAAAAAGAGTCTGCTTGGGACGAACAGACTCTTTTTCTATATTGTGAAATAACGATTTCATCTTATGGGGAGATGGAATCGAGTCAATAAACAGGGGGAATCCTTTCAATTGACAATTAGAGTATATCATGGATGGATGAACTTTTACCTTAAAATATCCTTAATAAAGAACGCTGATTTTTAAACATCAATGCCGTTCTAATTGAGTTTTCTGTCACTTATGCTATAATGATGAACGGTGGTGAGTATCATGATTTTAAAACAATTATTAAGCAAAATAGAGTATCAGCTTATTCAGGGAAATCTTGACGAAGAGGTTGCTGGTATTGCCTATGATTCACGCAAGGTCGTTAAGCAGGGGATGTTTGTCTGCATTAATGGCGTTGCTGTCAATGGTCACAATTTTATTCCTCAGGCTATTGCCAAGGGAGCCAAAATCATTGTCATCAGTGAAGATGTCGATTTAATAGAAGGCATCACTTATATCAAGGTTGAAGACGACCGTAAAGCATTGGCATTATTATCGGCTGAATTCTTTGGTCATCCAAGCCGTCAGTTGACGGTGGTTGGTATCACTGGTACTAAAGGTAAAACAACGACATCTTTAATGATCAAAAGTGTTCTTGAAGATGCTGGTAAAATTGTCGGCATTATTGGCACTAATGGCACCTTTATCAATGGTGAATATGAAGAAACACAAAATACAACGCCAATTTCTTATGAACTACAGCGTATCATGAAGAAGATGGTTGATGCACATTGTGAATACTGTGTCATGGAAGTCTCTTCTCAGGCTTTGAAACAGGAACGTGTAGAAGGTATCGATTTTGATTATGGTATCTTTACAAATCTTTCACCTGACCATATTGGACCTAATGAACATGCTGATTTCGCGGAATATATGTCATGTAAAAAGAAACTCTTCACCATGTGCCGCATCGGTCTTTTCAATAAAGACGATGAACATTATGAAGATATGATTGATGGTGCAACCTGCAAACAGTTCACTTTCTCACTGAATGAAGACAGTGACTTAAAAGCAGAAGAAGTCTCTCTTTATCGTGAAGGCCATCAAATGGGTATCAATGTCAAGACAACTGGTTTAGTCAATGATACTTTCAAAGTCAATATCCCAGGCAGCGTCAATGCTTATAATGCCTTGGTTGCTATCATGATTGCTCATTTTGGTGATATCAACATGAATGATGTCAAACGTGCCCTCGCAACAGTTCAAATCTTGGGTAGAGGCCAAATCATGGATGTCAGCCCTGATTATACTGTCATTATTGACTATGCCCATAATGGTGTCTCTTTCGATAGTATTATTTCGACGGTTAAAGCTTATAAACCACGCCGTGTCATCTGCGTTTATGGTTGTGGCGGCAGACGTTCAGTAGTTCGCCGTCATGAATGTGGTGAAACAGCAGCGAAGCATCATGTCTTCTCAATTTTGACTATGGACAATCCACGTGGCGAACGTGTTTATGATATTTGTAATGATATCATTTCTGCAATTGCTCCTTATGGAGGTTTATATACCGTTATTCCAGATCGTCGTGAAGCTATTTTCTATGCTTTGGATCATGCCCGTAAAGGTGATGCCATCTTATTACTGGGTAAAGGTCATGAAACTTACCAGATTGGTGAAGATAATATAACACGTCATTTCAGTGAAACTGAAGTTCTTAACGAATATAAAGTCATGCACCATCTGTAGGAGTCAGTATGAGAAAAATAGATTATCACATGCATACCCGCTATTCTTTTGACAGTGAGGCTGAGCCAAGAGAGCATGTTCTTCAGGCAATCAAAATGGGGTTGGATGAAATCTGTTTCACTGACCATCGTGATTTTGATTATCCAATTGATCCTTTTGAATTGGATGTCGAGCCTTACTTTAAAGAAATGCGTGCCTTACAGGATGAGTTTAAAGATCAAATCACAATCAAAATTGGTGTAGAAATTGGTCTTGATACCGAACATATTGAGGAAATCAATGAGTTTATCAATGCGTCACCTTATGATTTTGTGATTGGTTCAATCCATGTTATCCATCATACAGAATTCTATTACGGTGAGTTTTTCAAAGGCAAAACAAAAGAAGAAGCCCATCGTGAGTTCTTTGAAGAAACTCTGAAGTGTGTTGAAACTTTTGATTGCTTCAATGTTTTAGGTCATCTTGATTACATCATGCGCTATGGTCCTTATAAGGATAAACGCGTTGATCATGCCCGTTATCAAGATTTAATTGATACGATATTGATGATACTCATCAAAAAAGGTAAAGGTATTGAAGTCAACACCAGTGGTTATGCCACAAATGGTGATTGTGGTTTCCCAAATTTTGATATTGTCAGACGCTATAAGGAATTAGGTGGTACCATCATCACTGTTGGTACGGATTCCCATACAAGTGACCGCGTGGGTGAACATGTCGCCGATGTCATTGCACATTATCAGGCGATTGGTTTTAAGGATGTATCAACATTCACAAAACGTCAGTTAGATTAAGGAGAGAGTTAAAATGATGTTATTGAATAAAGAGAATATTGATAATTTGAATCAAAAGAATAATCAGGCTTATTATGTACCTTCACCATTATTTGACAGCCGTGTGTATGTCAATGTGCGTGTTGAAGTCAAATGGGCTTATGTCGCTGTTTTAAACGTCATGCTCAAAGAAGCACTTTATGATAAAGAACGTTTGGCTTATGTTAAAGATGATTCACCTACATTAGTTGAAACACTAAAAAAGCTCGCTAATAAGCGTGTTGACCAGGAAAAAATCGCTGGCTACTTAGACGAGCTGGAAGACTTGAATTTAGTTGAACGTCAGGGACGCAACATTTATCTTTATAATTTAGAAGACTAAACCGTGGCAACACGGTTTTTTTGCGCAAAGAAAAAGCCATCGGCTTTTCTTAACTGATGGCTTATAAGATTTCGATATATTTCTTTTCTTCGACTTTTTTAGGAGCTTCTTTTGGTAAAGTGATCACTAATTCGCCGTTTTCTAATGTTGCATTAATGTCTTTCTGAGTATAGTCAGGACCTACATAGAAACGTCTGCTGCAGCTGCCTGTATGGCGTTCGCGTCTGATGACTCTACCATTTTCATCAGTTTCTTCACTTTCATTATGAGTAGAAGCTGAAACTGTTAAGTAGCCCTGTTCTAATTCGATTGAAATATCTTCTTTCTTGAAACCTGGCACTTCAATGGCCATTTCATATTTGTCTTCAGTTTCTTTAATATCACATGGCATAGCGTGAGCCTTTGCTGGCTGGAAATATGTATCATCGAAGAAATCACGGAACATATCATTAATTACTGGAAAGTATCTCATAATTAGCACCTCTTTCTTTTCTTGATTTATTTGTATTTGTGAGATCATTTCGTAATCATCTTTTGATTACACCTATATAATACTCCATTTTTTAGCAATGTCAATAGTTAAGTGCTAAAAATAAATTAATTTTTTGCAGAAAAGATACGAGAGTGATAAAATCAGACTTCGTTCTTAGATAAATGAGTTTTGACTTTAAGACTTTTTTGATTTTTGGGGTTGCAATTAATGAATCATCACGCTATTATAGATGCAGTTATACGACTGACGGAAGTGGAATGGACCACATGAAGTATAATGAAATGTCACGAGAGCCGACCGTCTGGGCTGATAAGCCTGGATTGCGGCTTATTTTTATGCAAAGAGGAGAAAAAATGAAGGAATTAGCACTTAAGTATGGATGTAATCCTAATCAGAAACCAGCTCGCGTTTACATGAAAGATGGCGAATTACCAATCGATGTCTTAAACGGAAAACCTGGTTACATCAATTTATTAGATGCATTGAACAGCTGGCAGCTTGTAAAAGAATTAAAAGAAGCTACAGGTTTACCTTGCGCTGCAAGCTTCAAACACGTCTCTCCAGCAGGTGTTGCAATCGGTACACCTTTAACTGACATTGAACGTAAAATCTATTTTGTCAAAGAAAGCAATGAGGAATTATCTCCAATTGCCAATGCTTATATCAAAGCAAGAGGCTCAGACCGTATGTCTTCTTATGGTGATTTCTGTGCCTTATCAGAAGTTTGTGATGCAGCTACTGCAAGAATCGTTAAACGTGAAGTTAGCGATGGTATCATTGCTCCAGGTTATACTGATGAAGCTTTAGAAATCTTAAAGAGCAAGAGAAGAGGCACTTACTGTGTTCTCGCAATCGATCCTGATTATGTACCTGATCCAATCGAAACTAAAGAAGTTTTCGGTATCACATTTGAACAGGGCCGTAACGATATCAAGATCACTCCTGAAATCTTCAGCGAAGTTGTTACTCAGAACAAAGACATCCCAGAAGAAGCTATGCGTGATTTGATCTTATCAATGATCACATTAAAATATACTCAGTCTAACTCAGTATGCTACGTTAAGAATGGTCAGGCTATCGGTATCGGTGCTGGTCAGCAGTCACGTATCCATTGTACTCGTTTAGCTGGTAACAAAGCTGATATCTGGTACTTACGTCAGCATCCAAAGGTATTAGGTTTACAGTTCGTTGATTCAATCAGAAGAGCTGACCGTGACAATGCCATCGATATCTATATTTCAGATGATTACGAAGATGTTTTAGGTGATGATGTATGGCAGAAGACATTCAAGGTTAGACCTGAAGTCTTAACTCGTGAAGAAAAGAAAGAATGGCTCGCAACTAACACTAACGTTATTTTAGGTAGTGATGCATTCTTCCCATTTGGTGACAACATTGAACGTGCTTATAAGAGCGGCGTTAAATATGTTGGTGAAGCTGGCGGTTCAATCCGTGATGACAATGTCATCGAAACAGCTGACCGTTATGATATGGTCATGGCCTTCACTCATGTACGTTTATTCCACCATTAATCATAAGAAATAAACGTTTATAAAAATACATGATTAATATTCACAAATCAGGCAGAGTTAATCATTAATACGTATCACTTCTCAAATAGAGCGCCCTTGAGGCGCTTTTTTGATGTCATTAAACTTGTAGTTGAATAAAAAATGGTTCTGCCACTCACGAAAAGGGAAATTGTATGGTATAATTAATAGTCTAAGCGGAAGGAAGTGAGAGAGCCAATGTTGTTTATCAAGGATTCTGAATTTGATCGTGTCGTCAGTCTGGCACGTAATCGCATGTTCGCCAAGATCTATTATCGTGAAAAACGTGTTATTAGTATCGATGTCCAACAATCCTATTATGGTTATGAAATCAGCGGTACTGTCATGATTCATGGCAAATATTATAACTGTTACATCGAAACAAACCGTCAATCAAAAATTACCAGTTGGGAATGTGGCTGCTATTTCAATTCTGAATTTTCTGCCTGTGCCCATGTTGGTGCTGTTATCCTTCAAGTACAAGAACTCTCTCCATCAAGCTATCCTTTCCATTACGAAAGTGATCTCAATGAGATTTTCAGACGTAAACGTGAAGAAGAGCGTCAACGTCTAGCTGAGTTGGAACGTCGCCGTATTGAGCAGGAACGCCTTCAGCGCGAAGCTATTACTAAACAGTTGAGTGGTGATATTCAACAAAGCATTCGTAATTCATTTGAATCAACTCATGTGGCAAAGCCTATGATTTATGTTGTTTATAATGGTAATGAAAGCTTCCGTTTTAAAATTGGTGAGACCCGAACTTACTTTATCAAAAAGCTCAATACCTTTGTCGATAATATGAATCACCATGATGTCGTGCGATATGGCAAGCCATTTGTCTGGAAACATGATGTCAACGATCTAGATGAAGTATCTCGTAATCTTTATTATAATTTGATTATGCGTCATTATGATAACCGCTATGATTACTACTCTCGTGATTATCAATCGATTCATGTTGAAAATGATAATATTGATGATTTCTATGAAATGCTCAGTCTTTATCCTGAACGTTTTGAAGACATCACCCTTGAAGCCTATGATGAGTTGGTGCCTATTGTCATCGATGAAGATGATTATGATTATATCATTGAGTCTAGAGTGACCTTCTATGACAATTACTTTGGCAAAACGAACTGTTATTATTTTGAGGATAACAGTCTTCACTACCGAAAAGGGGATGCCAATGGCATCTTTGTGAAATTGTTACAGGCTTTTTTCGCCAATAATAATAGACTTTATGTGCAAAAAACTGACTTTGAGAATTTCTATCGCAATGTATTAGAACCAGTTAAAAGCTATTTTAATATTGACAGCCGTGTTGACTTTTCTTTTGAAGACTGTGAAGAC
>JAGBPZ010000069.1 GCA_017633115.1 Erysipelotrichaceae bacterium
ATTAATCATTCAGATAACTATAATTATCTAGAGGTGTTAACTGCTATGTTTAAAGAAAATAAACCCCACAACAATAGAATGTTGGTCATCATCGTATTATTGGTGGCTATATCAACATTATCAATACTAACGAATGCTCAGGGTCTGCCATTTTCTGAAGTGGTACGTGACCCAATCGCAAATGTTGAATATTATGTTATTAAGGGACCAATCAATTTTGTAAAAAATGTATTTATAGAATTCAATGATTTACGTAAAGTTTACCGTGAAAACGAGAAATTAAAAAGTTCCCTTGATGATTATGCAAGAGAACTGGCTTTAAACGAAGTTCTTGATAGTGAACTTGCTGAATTGAAAGAAATCACAAAAATTGATTCTTTATCTACAGATTATAAAATTAAATACACGACAATCATCCAAAGAGATGCAGAAAACTGGAGCAACCAGGTTATTATCAATTTAGGCTCTAATTCGAAAATTGAAGAAGGAATGGCTGTTATAACATCAGCAGGTATGATTGGAACAGTCACAAAAGTCACTGCCATTTCATCAGTAGTAACCTTACTCACAAATGAGAATACAACTTCTCAGGTTCCAGTGATGATTATGTCAGGTGGAAAGAAATATTATGGTCTATTGGACAATTATGATGTTAATGAACAGGTTTATAACGTTAAACTGTTATCAACTGTAGATACTGTTAAAACAGGTTCAAAAGTAACGACAAGTGGTCTAGGTGGAAAAGGGAAATCTCCAAAAGGTATTCTAATTGGTACTGTTACTGGCTTTTCTGCAGGCAATAGTGCAACTGGTAAAACAGTTA
This sequence comes from Erysipelotrichaceae bacterium, assembly GCA_017633115.1. Lineage (GTDB taxonomy): Bacteria > Bacillota_I > Bacilli_A > Erysipelotrichales > Coprobacillaceae > RGIG9341. The sequence continues at coordinate 824 of JAGBPZ010000069.1, forward strand.
CAGTTAAACCATCCGTAGACTTTGATTCCTTGAACTATGTTGCAGTCATTCAAAGAGGCAAAAAATGAGACGAAGTCAGTTAATCACAAACTTCATTATAATGATTGTTTGTTTCATATTAGACAGTTCAATTGCCTATTTTCTACCATATAATCTTACTAAATTGGGAGTGACATTCATTCCTTCATTAGGCTTAATGATGTTTATACTTCTGTGTAAGACTCTTCAAGATCGCTATGAACGATTCTTCTTTGCAACGATATGTGGCTTTTATTATGCTATCACATATACAAACAGTATGTTGATTTTCATACTCATCTATACGGTCATTGCCTTTGCAAGAACATATGTCGTATATGAAGAACCTTTATCTTTGATGACTTATATGCTTTTTGCAGCAATCGTATTGGGATTTAAAGAAATTGTCATATATTTTTTCTTACGCACAATACAAATGACTTATCTTAGTATGAGAATGTATGTATTATTACGATTCCTGCCAACTGTGTTGATCAATCTATTGTTTGCACCTGTGATTTATCTTACTTATAATTGGTTTGAGTTTGAAGTGAAGCCAAATGAGTTTGATAAAAGGGAATTGATCTAAAGATTGAATTCTCAAATTTAAAATTATATTAATAGTAAAAAACAATGAATAAATCGTCATTATTCATTGTTTTTATTTTGTAAATATGTTAAGGTATTTAAGTAATTTTTATCACACACATTATGGATTCATTTATCGAGTGCTCAAAGAGTGGTAAATGTTAGAAGTAATGGAGGCAAAAACAAAAGGAGGAAAATATTATGCCAGTAATTTCAATGAAAAAATTACTCGAAGTTGGTGTTCATTTTGGACATCAGACAAAAAGATGGAACCCTAAGATGGCTCCTTACATTTTCACATCAAGAAATGGTATCTACATCATCGACTTAAAGAAATCATCTGAAAAGATTGATGAAGCTTATGCTGCAATGATGGATATCGCATCAAAAGGTGGAAAAGTATTATTTGTTGGTACTAAGAAACAGGCTCAGGAAGCTGTTCAGGCTGAAGCTGAAAGATCAGGTAGTTTCTATGTCAACAGTCGTTGGTTAGGTGGTACTTTAACTAACTTCCGTACAATCCAGAAGAGAATTCGTCGTTTAATCGAATTAGAAAAAATGGATGAAGATGGTACTTTAGATCAGTATCCAAAGAAAGAAGCTATTCAGTTAAGAAAAGAAATGGCTAAGTTATCTAAAAACTTAGGTGGTATCAAAGAAATGAAGAAGTTACCAAACGCTATCTTCGTTGTTGACCCTAAAGTAGAACATAACGCTGTTGCTGAAGCAAGAATCTTAAATATCCCAATCTTTGGTATCGTTGATACTAACTGTGATCCTGATGAAGTTGATTATGTTATTCCTGCAAATGATGATGCAATCAGAGCTGTTAAATTAATCGTAGCTGCTATGGCAGATGCAATCTGTGAAGCTAAAGATGAACCTACAACTGTTGCTTATGTTAAAGATGAAGAAGAAAAAGAAGTTACTATGAATGATGCAGTTGCTTCTGTAGAAGAATCTAAGACTAGAAGCCCAAGATATAAGAATGGTGCTCGCCGCAACAATAGAGGTCCTAGACAGAACAATAATCAGAAATAATCAAAACTATATAGGGGGATAAATAAATGGCTACTATTAGTGCAAAATTAGTAAAAGAATTACGTGAAAAAACTGGTGCCGGCATGATGGACTGCAAAAAGGCTTTAGTTGCTACTGAAGGTGACATGGAAAAAGCTTTTGACTGGTTAAGAGAAAAAGGTATCGCTAAATCTGGTAAAAAAGCA
>JAGBPZ010000070.1 GCA_017633115.1 Erysipelotrichaceae bacterium
GTAATAGACCATACCAGTAACATCACGATGATAATAATGGCGTAGTACATCGCTGTAGTAATCAAGCTGCAGGCGATGTTTTTCTTTGAGATTCTCTAAAGAATTATTATTTGTGATGTGGTCAGTCTTATAGTCTAGAACATAAATCATGTCATCAGTCATGAACACTAAGTCAAAGATACCATTAATGATTTGACCATTGGATTTATAGCGGAATGGTTTTTCTTTCATGACCTTTTGTGCCTGGGCAATCTGACGATAAGTATCACTATTCACAAAATCTAATAGATGAGGCATATAATCTACAAGCATATCATGATCTTCTTGCGTGAACAGACCTTGTTCGGTGAGTGTTTCAAGCAGTAATTGTGGATCATCATCTTTGAAACCGAAATGGCTCAACAATTCATGCACATTTGTACCAAGTGTTAAGGCATTTTCACGACGTGGTCCATCAACGTTAATGATGAGGTCTCTTTGTTCATCTTCAATAGCCTGAAGGGTCGTTACGGCAATACTTCTTAACTGATCTTCATAAGGATATTGATAGTCATAAAGATGATGGACTTCATCATAGCGATTTGCTGATGCAGTATGTTGATAATCAGGTATCAGGTCAATGATATCCTTTGTCTGATGGATTGTGAAAGCGAATTGCGCCAACTGTGTTGCAGGTGTTCTTAAATCATTGAACAGCTTCTTGCTGTAGCGTGGCATTGAACCCACTAATGAATGAAGTGGGAACATATCAGGATGACGAGCGGTGGCAATCAAGATCCAATCAAGGAAATTATTTGTCTCACGAAGGTTGAGATTGTAGATAACACTATCACTTGCATCAACAGAAGGGTCTTCCTCATTAAGTGTTGTTGCCTCAAAGATCTCATCGATGTGTTCGAGTTCATTAACTGAGCCTGTTAAAACCAGCTTATTGGCAGCACGAGTCAAAGCAACATAAAGCAGTCGCATATATTCACTGCGGTTATCTCTCACGATTGCCTGTGCCATTAAAGAGCGATAAGGATTATGGAACTGACAGTTGACATCATCATAAGGTCCCACAGAACGAATAACTCGGGCATCCATTGAAACACCTAAATGAGCATCAAGCAGGATCTTTGATTGAATATCGAGATTGCTGAATTGATGATTCAAATTACATACATAGACAACGCTGAATTCCAATCCTTTTGATTTATGAATTGTCATAAAGTTGACCGCATTATTATCATCATCGACAATCATACCTGGTGAAGCAGAGGCATCAGCTTCAAGAACATCTAAATATTCCTGCAGATAAGGATAACGATCATTCTTATGGAAGAGTTCTAAAAGCATATCAATGTTGGCGCTTCGCTGTTCACCATTAAGAAGTGTACTCACATAGCTTTGGAACTCAGTGACTTCCAGACACTTCATAAGGATTTCATAAGGGGAACAACTGAATTTCATTTGACTGAGATCACTAATGATGTTCAGGGCGTTTTGGATACGCTCATCGTCAACCTTTAGGCAATTATCATAGATGGATTCATCAGCGTTACGCAGTGACAGAATAGTATTCTCATCAAAATGCGTAAAGACAAATGGTGCATGCAATACCGAAAGCATGGCGATATTATCATAAGGATTTACAAGAACCTTTAATAAGCTCATTAATGCTTTGACCTCGTTGGATTCAAACAGTCCTTCAGATAAGGTAATGACAGTAGGGATATTGTAACGATTGAAAATCTTCTTATAAGTGACAAAGTTCGATGACGTTGCCATTAAAATCGCAATATCTTTATAGTCATAGTTTGTCTTTTGTACAAGTGACTGGATATGCTGAGCGACCATATGGGCTTCGAGCTCATTTTTGTCGTAGTCAGTCTGTTGATTATCATAAACATTGATAAGAATTTCAGTTTCATGATCTGGTTCCCTCGCAAGTGTCTCAATACTCTTTTGATGTGCATTTGGATCATCATTAAGCAGGGCACTTGGATCACGATAATATTCAAGGTCGCCCACATTCTCATCCATGATCTGATCAAAGATATAGTTGATACTGTCAAGAACACGCTTGTGTGAACGATAGTTATGATGCAAATCGATACGACGCAAAGGTGCATCACTGTCAGTTTTGAATGTACGATACTTGGTTTTAAAGATCGTTGGATCTGCCTGACGGAAACGATAGATGGATTGCTTCATATCACCAACCATAAATAATGGAATATGAGGAGTTTGATATTCAGATATTGCCATAACCATATTTTCCTGAATCTGGTTAGTATCCTGATATTCATCAATCATGATTTCTTTAAAACGGTGATAGAGTTCTTCTTTGACTGGCAGACTATCATCAAGAAGCAGTGTTGCGTAGTGTTCCAAATCTGCAAAATCAAGTTCATTACGCTCTTTTTTAGCGATGCTGTAGACCTGCTGGAATTGATCAAGAAGACCATTGACACCAAGAAGATATTGAATATCTTCATAAGAGAGATTCAAGACCATTTCAAAGCCATCAAGGGAATCAGGTACAAGTTGCTTAGCTTTATCGGTGAGA
>JAGBPZ010000071.1 GCA_017633115.1 Erysipelotrichaceae bacterium
TGACCATCCTCATGGTGGTGGTGATGATCATGATTATGGTGGTGACCATCCCCATGGTGGTGGTGATGGAGAACGGCTCCTTCTTCTTCACCATTAACCAATACTTTCATGTGTTTGCCATAAATACCACATTTTTCACATTCTTCAAGTATAAATTCAACATCAGGAATACCTAACTGATTTAATTCTTCAACAATGCTCTGAGGATCATCAAATAAATCAATAAGAGCTGCAGTCAACATGTCCCCTGCTGCACCCATGCCACAATCAATATATAATGTTTTCATCTCATTTGCCTCCCTAAAAGTAAGGGAATTACCAATGGTAATTCCCTATTTTTACATTAATTTTTGTACCGATATTAGGACTATTTCATGTACTCCATGATATCTTTTGCGAATGGTTTAACACCTTTAACCGCATCTTTAGCGACGATTTCTGCTTCGTCATTATCTAAGTCAATCAGTACATAGCGATCATTACCCATGCCCAATTCCTTCATGTATGATAACTGACGTAAACCATGTCTAGTCTCGATACGTTCTACCAGATCTTTATGATCAGCTTCTTCTAATGCATAAACCAGATCAACAGAAGCTGCATCAATGGCAAGAATGTCTTTAGAAGCTAAGATACCAATATTTGGTGTGACGACTGGTGCAGCAGCTACACCTTCACAGTCACAAGATACTGACATATTTCTAAGAACATTGACAAAAGTAATATGGTCGCCAAAGAAATCTACAGTCGCTTTTGATGATTCAGCGATACGTTCCATCAATTCTTCCTGAGCGATACTCCATTTATCATCACTACCCTCGCGTTGATGGATTGCTTTTTTACCAATTCGGCCATCTGCACAACCAATACCGATATTTTTGTTTGAACCGCCAAAGCCACCCATTGCGTGACCTTTAAAGTGTGTCAAAACAAACATTGAATCATAATCGATCATTGTTTTACCAACAGTCATATGATCGAACCATTTACCACCTTTAACTGGCAAATCAACTGTACCTTCAGCATCCATGATATCAACATCACAGAAAGTCCAACCGTTGATTTCTAATGTTTTACGATGATCTTCCGTTGTATAACGATCACCATTATAGAATGTATTTGTTTCAACTATAGTTGCATCTGGCAAATCATCTTCAATAAGGCTTCTGACCCAAGGTCTAGGAATAATATTAGGACCTTTTGGTTCACCTGTATGTAATTTGATAGCTACTTTACCTGTCATGTTATCATTGACTTTACGATAAGCTTTTTTTAAGCCTTCAGCAGATAAGTCTCTTGTGAAGTAAACAACTGATGTATCACCTGTACGCTGGTCAAATGGTACATATAAACTTTTTTCTTTTCGCATAATTGTTCAGCTCCTTTACTCTTAATATTTTAGCAAAATTCTACTTGCTATACAATTAACATGCCCACAATTATCATTTATTAAATGATAGCCATATAGATGGCGGTCATGATTGGCATTGTTACAATACTGGTAATTGTTGTCATGACATTAATAGTGCTGGCATAATCAGGTGCTTGATCATGCAACTGGGCAAGCTGTGTCACCATTGCTGCCGTTGGTGAAATAACAGCTAAAAAGCTGATATACAAAATCGTTTTCCCATTAGTTATCATATAAGGAACACCTGACACCTTAATACAGAGTAGTATTATCAATGGCATCACAATCATTTTCAAAAACGTCACGATATAGACACTTTTTCGTGAAAAAACATCCTTCCACTTAACACTTGCAAGAATCATACCAATCATAATCATGGCGATAGGTCCAAGAACACTAGCAACCTGTCCTACAAAATCTGTTAAAAGTGATGGCAGTCTTATACCCGTTGCAAACATACAAATACCTATCATAGCAACAATAAGATTAATATTTGTGATTATTTTCTTAATCGATATATGCTTTTCACCACTGATCAGACTTTCGGCATGAGTCCACAAAAAGAATACCTGAACACAAATAAAGGCACTTGCGTAAACAACCCATTCTTCACCTAAAACATAGGTGACCAAAGGGATAATCAAATTAGCCGCATTGGCATAACTGATTGACGCTTTTTCAATCGCATTTAAATGAAGCGGTTTGGCGATTAATTTTGTAAGCACAATCAATAAGATGTTGATAATAATAGCTGCCATAATGGCGACAAGGAAACCAGTTTTGACTTCTTCTGTTAAATCGATTTGAAAAGATTTCAATATAGAACATGGCAAAAGTATATAAATACAGAGAATTGACAATATCCGACTGTCATCAGCGGCCAATAAGCCTGTCTTGACGAGTATCATGCCAAGCAACATCATAAGAAATAAGATTGTGATTTGTTTTAATAATATTAATGTCATCATTCTCACCCTTTTCAACTCTTATTATAACAGAACCAATTCTGAGAACATAAAAAATCTCTCTCTGGAATGATTCCAGAGAGAGAATCTTTATCGATTATTCTTCGTCAAGAACGTGATATTTAGTTTTAGCTGTATAATGTGTGTGCAATAATTTTTCAGCTAATTCACTACCAGGTTCACCTAAATAATCTTTGTATAAAGCCTGAATCTGAGGGTTATCACATGATACTCTTAAGTCCATGAGTTCGTCTTCATCATACAGAGCTTTCATACGTAATTCTTTATAGCCATAGCCCAATTCGCCATTCTTAACTTTAGAAGGGATAATAGACTGACCGCCACCATTGATACATCCACCAGGGCAACCCATGATTTCAATGAATGTGTACTTAGACTGACCAGCTTTAACTTCTTCTAATAATGGTTTTGCATACTTCATGCTTGAAGCGATGGCAATCCACAATGTCTTACCTGCAACTTCAACAGCTGCTTCTTTAACGCCTTCCATACCACGGCAAGCTTCGAAATCAACTTTTTCAAGTTTCTTGTTTTCAACGATCTGCTTAACAGTACGTAAAGCTGCTTCCATAACACCACCAGTTGTACCGAAGATAACACCAGCACCAGTGTAGTCATGAACTAAGTCAGTATCGAAATCATCATCTTCAAGAGTTTCCCAATCAATACCCATCATCTTAATGAGTCTGCCGCATTCTCTTGTAGTTAATACGTAGTCTACATCTTCGACACCTGCAGTATTGCATTCTGGTCTTCTTGCTTCTGATTTCTTAGCGATACATGGCATGATTGAAACAGTAACGATGTCTTTTGGATCGATACCATTATTTTCAGCCCAGTAGCTCTTTAAAATAGCACCAAACATCATATGTGGAGATTTTGCAGATGATAAGTGTGGTAATAATTCAGGATACTGATATTCAATATATCTAACCCATCCTGGAGAACAAGATGTGAACATTGGTAAGACTGCATCAGGATTGTTCAGACGACGAAGTAATTCGCTGCCTTCTTCCATGATTGTCAAGTCAGCACTGTAGTTAGTGTCATAAACACGGTCAAAACCACAAGCCTTTAAAGCAGCTGCCATTTTGCCAGTAACACGAGTACCGATTGGCATACCAAATTCTTCACCTAAAGATGCACGAACTGCAGGAGCAGTCTGAACGATAACTGTCTTAGTTGGATCGTTAAGAGCATCGATAACATAGTGAATATCTTCTTTTTCAGTTAATGCGCCAACTGGACAGTTGATAACGCACTGACCACACTGCATACAGTTAACATCATTGAAGCCTTTGTTGAAAGCTGGACCCATGAATGTTTCGAAACCACGATTCTGTAAGCCTAAGATACCTAAGCCCTGAACCTTCTTACAAGTCTGGATACAACGTTCGCAAAGTACACACTTAGAAGTATCTCTAACGATACCATAGCTTGCGTTTTCTAAAGTTGTAGGTGTATGAGCACCTTCAAATTTATTTTCACGAATGCCTAATTCTTCACATAATGTCTGTAATTCACAGTTCTGGTTTCTCTTACAAGATAAGCAGTTCTTGTTGTGGTTAGACATAATCAATTCAACAGTATTTCTGCGGCCTTTTAAAGCACGAGCAGAATTAGTGAAGACTTCCATGCCTTCAGATACTGGAGTTGTACATGCAGATAATAAAGTACGTGCATTCTTAACTTCAACTAAGCAGACACGGCATGCACCAGATTTGTTGATGTCTTTTAAATAACATAGAGTTGGAATGTAAATTCCGTTTTCACGTGCAGCTTCAAGTACAGTTTGACCAGCTTCAGCAGTGATAGCTCTATTATTGATTTTTAAATTAACAGTTGCCATACTTTCTCCTCCTACTTTCTGATGACTGCATTGAAACGACAGTTACTCATACAAGCACCACATTTGATACATTTAGTTGAATCAATGACATAAGGAACTTTACCAGGTGTACCTGAGATACAGCCAACTGGACAGTTTCTAGCACATAATGAGCACTTTCTACATCTATCTGGATCGATTTCGTAAGTCAGCAATGCTTTACATACGCCTGCTGGACATTTCTTATCGATGATGTGAGCGAGATATTCATCACGGAAGCTCTTTAATGTTGATAAGATTGGGTTTGGAGCTGTCTGACCAAGACCGCATAATGCAGTATCCTGGATTTCATGACATAAGTCTTCCATTTCATCTAACATTTCTAAAGTACCTTTACCTTCAGTAATGTCAGTCAACATTTCTAATAATCTCTTAGTACCGATACGACATGGTGAACATTTACCACATGATTCGTCACAAATGAATTCCATATAGAATTTAGCAACGTCAACCATACAGTTGTCTTCATCAAGAACGATCATACCACCTGAACCCATCATTGAGCCAGCAGCAATCAGGTTGTCGTAATCGATTGGAGTATCAAGTTCTTTTTCAGTTAAGCATCCACCTGATGGACCACCAGTCTGAACAGCTTTGAAAGCTTTATTATTTGGACAGCCGCCACCGATTTCGTAGATGATTTCACGTAAAGTTGTACCCATAGGGATTTCAACAAGACCAGTATTCTTGATCTTACCACCAAGAGCGAATACCTTAGTACCTTTAGATTTTTCAGTACCCATAGATGCATACCAATCTGCACCTTTGTACATAATCTGAGCAACGTTTGCTAAAGTTTCAACGTTGTTGATTGAAGTAGGTTTGCCCCATACACCACTTACAGCTGGGAATGGTGGTTTTGGTGTTGGCATACCACGCTTACCTTCGATTGAAGCGATCAATGCAGTTTCTTCACCACATACGAATGCACCAGCACCTAATCTGATTTCGATATCAAAATCGAAGCCAGTATCGAAGATGTTCTTACCTAAAAGACCATATTCATGAGCCTGCTGAATGGCAATTCTTAAACGGTTTACAGCGATTGGATATTCTGCACGGATGTAAACATAACCTAAATGAGCACCAACTGCATAAGCCATGATAGCCATACCTTCGATGATTGCATGTGGGTCACCTTCAAGGATTGAACGGTCCATGAATGCACCTGGGTCACCTTCGTCGGCATTACAGATAACGTATTTTTCATCACCTGGTGAATTACGTTCAAACTGCCATTTCAAACCAGTTGGGAAACCAGCACCACCACGACCTCTTAAGCCTGAAGCTTTCATTTCATCGATAACTTCCTGAGGTGTCATTTCAGTTAAAACTTTACCTAATGCAAGATAACCATCCATAGCGATGTATTCCATGATATCTTCTGGGTTGATCTTACCGCAGTTACGTAATGCGATACGTCTCTGTTTTTCATAGAATTTAATCTTTTCGATATCAAGAATCTTTTCACCACTATTTAAGTCTTCATCAGATAACTGTAATCTAGGTACAACACGACCTTTATAAATGTGTTCAGCAACGATTTCAGCTGCATCTTCAGGTTTTACCTGTGCATAGAAAATGTTATCTGGATAGATAGCAACGATAGGACCCTTCTGGCATAAACCGAAGCATCCAGTTCTAACAACGTTAGCTTCATTTTCAAGTCCGTACTCTTTTAACGCTTTTTCAAATTCGTCACAGATTTCTGCAGATCTACTTGCAGTACATCCTGTACCAGCACAGACTAGAATATTCGTACGATAATTTGGCATTATACATTACCCTCCGCTTTTCTAGCAGCTTCTACTGTGAATTTTTCAATGACATGACCCTGACCGACATGTTCCTGAAGAATTCTGACTGCTCTATGTGGATCAACATGGACATAAGTTGTATGGTTACCATCTTTGTCGTATACTTCAACGATTGGTTCATAAGTACACATACCGATACAACCAGTCTGAGTGACTAAACAATCATAATCATTCTTTGCAGTTTCCTCAACAAGACGGTTTAATACAGGTCTTGCACCAGCAGCGATACCACAAGTTGCCATACCAACAACTATACGATATGTTTTGCCACCTTCACGCATCTCTACTTTTTTCAGAGCTGACTCACGCATCTTCTTGAGATCTTCCAAACTTTTCATTGTGTATCCTCCTCCTTAGCTTGTTCAATTCCCTGGTTTATATAATCTTTGATCCATAATAATATTTCTGGCAATAGAAGGCTGACGCCATCTAATGTTTCTCTAATCATTTTTGTGTCGAAATGGAATGCATTGACATCAGTAATGTAATCAAATTCATAATCGATGTCGCCATTCGACTGGATTGACTCCATCAGGATTTCCCCAATGTCGCCAAGTTCTGGTGTGTCTATATTAAGTTTTTGTACAGTGGCTGTGACTGTTGTGCCGACGCCTAACTGGGAATCAATCTTAAATGTCCCGTTACAGGTTTCTGCGAGTCCTTTCATGAACGAAAGACCTAAACCAATCTTTCTTGTTGTACGAGATGTTGTAAATGGATCAGCTGCTTTGGCTGCCATTTCTTCACTCATACCTTTACCATCATCGATAATTTCAATCTTGATCACATCTTGATCTAAACTATCAGTGATTCTTAAGATGATCAGACTGGCACCTGCTTTTATGGAATTCATCAGGATTTCCAATATATGCATGGCAATATCTTCCATCATAAGTCTTCACCCCACAATTTTTGATAAACAGAATCACGTAAATAATGATCTGCTTCGCTCATTTCGACTAAGCGATGAGCATCACTGTCAATAAACCAATTGGTAGAATCTTCAGTGATCCATGGATTCGACTCAATCACACGCAATCTCTGTTCTTCCGATTTTACTTCCAGGCCATCGTATGGTAAATCCATTGGAATGAAACCAAGCTGATTGGTCACACTATTAGCACGGTCTAAGACATGGGCCAATATTGCTCTTCCACCATATTTGTGAATGGCATCTACTGTTTGTTCTAATGTCGCATAGAGTGACACTAGCAGCAAACGTCGTTCATGAGCAATGATTTCATCCTTTTCATTCATGATCCATTGATGACCAAAGAAATCTTCATCAAGTTCTACTTCAGGCATATAGAAATCAATCCATTCCTGAAATTTCTGACTCTTTTCTAATGTATTGAACAATCCCAATACATGAACTTCTTCGTTGGTCTCAATTTCAACACCATACAATAACTTCATCCCTACTTGTTTAGCAACTTTATCGATCGCTGGCAGCTGTTTGGTTGAATTATGGTCCGTTACAGCAATGAGATCCAAACCGATAATTGATGCCATATTGACAATATTGTTAGGGGTCATTTCATCTTCAGCACATGGTGACAGACAACTGTGCATGTGTAAGTCATAAAACATTTTAGATACCTAAAGATGCAAGTGTTTTTGCAGTTTCGTATTCAGGTAATCCACTTTCAATCAAAATCATTTCTTCTTCAATGAACTTGTTGATAAATTCAGGTGTAACATTGGCATTTTCAGCAACGATGATGCAGGCAAAGTCACGTAACAAAGCAACTGCAATCACATTTGAATGAACCTGAACTGTGATCCATGCCTGACCAGGCTGGCCTTTACCCATGACCCAGCTTAACAAGTCACCACAGTATGCACCTTCGATTTCCATTGAAGTGTCTAATTCTGGTGTGTCAAGTTTCCAGTTAGTTTTTTCTATTAATTCAGCTATTGTCATTTTCTTTCTCCTTCAATGCGTTGAGTACACGGCAATCTTTTTCATTTTTATTGCCTTTGACAATTTCTTCTGCCATCAGACGACATGTCTGCATACCACAGGCACTGCAGTCATATCCTGGCAGACGTTCAAGCTGTGCAGTCACATCTTTGAAAAAACGTGTACGCTCAATGAATGAACGCTTATCTTCAGTTGTCTTCCAAAAATCTTCAGTATAGAATTCTTCGAATGGTATATCGGATTCTTTCTTGTTGCAAACTTCTTTTAAACTATCAATATTATTTTTCATAACGAAGCTGTTGCCCCATAAAAGATGTCCACCAATACAGCCATTGAAGCATGGATAGAGAATCAATAATTTGAATTGATTCAGCAATCCAAATTCCGCCATATCAAGTACTTTGCAGATTTTGTCAAAGCCATCTGCGATTAAATAGTCATCTTTAGCAATGATACGTAATGGATTGGATGTCTGTAATCCTTCCAGACAGAAGTTCACTTCTTCTTTACCGGTATGAAGATTCCTTCTGATTGTAGGGAACACATCAACAAGTGCTAAAGCATGGTCAATTTCATAATCCCCATCATTTGGATGTTTCGCAATGGCCAGCTTAGCCTCACATTCACATAAATTGAAGATGCCGACATTTTTATCACTTAGGCGTTTACGAATCTGTTTAGCGGCAATTTCCGCATCATAATTGATTGGCAGGATTGTTTCCTGAAGGACTTTATAACGATTTGCAATTAAATGATTGATGACCGGACAGAATGATGAAATATAAGTATCATCACCATCATCAGCAAGTAAGTATGATTCTTTCATACGTCTTGCAGTGACATCGGAAATATCGATGACTTCATCAAACCCCAACATCTTAATCGCATGGAACAATTCCTGGGCTTCTTCAGCACTTGAACAATGATTGATCAAAGCTCCTGGTACCATACAAACTGTATAATCATAATCCTTAATTGCTTCTAAAGAACTGCCTTTGGCAACAATCCCCTGGTTGGTACATGATTGGATACAATGACCACAACCAATGCAGCGCTCATCATTGATGACGATACGATTGCCAACACGAGATAAGGCACTTGTAGGACAGTTACGTACGCATTTCATACAACGTACACATTGATCCATTGTATACTTTACGCTGTTAATCATACGTCAGATCTGAATGACAGTGTAAGTGTCGTTCCGTCCTTTCCAGACTGGATGTCAAATTCATCAGACACACGAAGAATATTTGGCAATCCCATACCTGCACCAAAACCCATAGCACGTGCTTTTTCACTTGCAGTTGACCATCCCGGTGTTAACGCTTTTTCGATATCTTCAATGCCTGGTCCTGGGTCTTTAAAGACCAGTTTCACAGTTCCGTCATCAAAGATATCCATTGTAATATCGCCACCCCAGGCATGAATCAGCATGTTAATTTCTGACTCATAACTGGCGACTGCAATACGTCTCATCACTTTTGGACTAAAGCCGATTTTCTTGAGTGTACGCTTGATATCTGAACTGACACGTCCTGCAGATGCATAGTCGTCACGTTCAACGACATAATCTTGATGAAAAACAACTTCCATTAGATTGCACCTCCTAAGCCGTTAGCATATAAGATACCGCATGCTTCATACATAGAATAATCTGTACCAAGTAAGACAATATCCATATCAACTGCCATCTGAATAAATTCATCTGGTGGATACTTTCCTCTAACGAGAATCGCAAATGTCATATCAAGCATTTCCAAAGTGCGAAAAGTCTGATCGGCTGCTAAACCTGTGATGAGGACTGTAATATCAAAATCATCCTGACACATTGCCAGAACATCACTCATCAAATCTGTTGCAAACGCTTTGGTAAACTCACGTTCCTGTGCATATTCATCCCAAAGTGTATATGTAATTGGAACAGCCTTTAGCAATTTAGCAATTTCTTTTGCTTTCATTCAAACCTCTATGCTACTTTGTCGTGTTCTTCAGCAATGATTTTTGTGAGTGCTTTGACAAGTTTGTTCTGTTCATTTGCCTGACCAATTACGTGATCATCAATGACAGCAACTGGAGCTAAACCACATGCACCTAAACAACGAGTTGCATCAACTGAGAATAAACCATCAGGGCTTGTACCATTAACTGGAGCTCCTGTTAATTCAGTTGCACGGTCAACAAGCGCCTGAGCACCTTTAACATAGCATGCTGTACCAAGGCAAATGTTGATGACATGTTTACCTTTAGGTTCTGTAGTAAACTGTGCATAGAATTTTACTACACCGTAAACTTCAGCCACACTAGTGCCGCATGCATCGGCAATTTTTTCCATTGCTTCAAAAGGAATGTAACCAATTTTGTTCTGTACGTCATGTAACATAACGATTGTTGGTCCTGGTTCATCCTTATGAGCTGCTACAATTGCATCGATATCTGCTAATGCAGCTGGACTTAATCTTTCCATAATTATTCCTCCTTATTATTAATAAGAGTTATGTATGATTAAATGCACACACACATTTCTCCTACATAGCATTATATCATAAATATATCTAGTTAGTGAAAACTAACCTTTTCTTAATTTGACAGCCTTGTCATTCCTCTGGTTATTGTTTTCTTATGATGCAAAAAACATTGATTTAATCAATATTTTTAAATTTGGCAATTAATTATCATAAAGTGATTGAGACAAAGCATTGAAATATGTCTCGATTGCAAATGTTTCTTCTCAAATTGTCACAACTTTTCATAATCATAAACATTTTTTAGAGTTCTCATCAAAAGATGAAAACTTTGTGTTATAATAACATCCGTATCATTTTAAAACTAACCGAGGTGACTTAATTTGGGTTTATTAACTGGTCGTATAGAACGACATTTAATCAGTCATAAAGACATAACAAAAGATAAGCCTATTATCGAAATGCCTGCACCAGATCGCATTTATATTCCTCTAGTTTGCGGCATGGCTACTGATTTTGACATTCTTGTCAAAGCCGGTGATCATGTAGATATCGGCACTATGATTGCCCGTCGCAAAAGTATGGATGTTCCTTTATACGCAACTGTTTCAGGCACTGTGGTAGGCACAGAAAAGCGCATGCATGCGAGTCGTCGTCCGCAAAATCATATCGTCATTGAAAATGACCACAAAGATACCTTTGTGCCAATCGTCGATACATCCAATGTCGATGAATGCAGTCGCGAAGAATTATTCGAACGCATGAAACTCATTGGTTTGATGGGCATGGGTGGCTCTGGCTTTCCTACTTATATGAAATATACCAAAACTGACAATATCGATACGATACTGATTAACGGTGTTGAATGTGAACCTTACATCACCAGCGACCATGTCACAATGAAATTACACACAAAAGCATTGTTTGATGGATTAAAGCTGATGATGCGTATCGCTGATGCACAAAATGGGATTATCGCTATTAAAGAAGGCAAAGTTGAACTACAAAAAATTCTCGAACGCGAAGTTTTCAATCATCCTAATATCGATATAGCCATCGTCAAAGACGTCTATCCAATGGGATGGGAACGTCATTTGATCCGCACAGTAACCGAAAAGTTATATGATAAACTGCCTTCAGAAGTTGGCATCATCGTCAACAATGCAACGACAGCTATCGCTTTATCTTATGGACTCCGCGAAGGCAAACCGGTCACTCATCGACTGGTCACTGTCAGTGGTGACATCGCCAATCCATGTAACGTCCATGTCCGTGTTGGCACTCCAGTCCATGATATTTTAGAATACTGTGACATCCATGATGAAGGTGACTTCTATCTTATTTCTGGTGGTCCGATGATGGGATTATCATTACGTAACGATTTATTTGTCATTTCATCTTATATGAATGCCATTACGATTAAACGTGTGCCAGAAGATGAATCGGCACCATGTATGCGTTGTGGTTACTGCACCCTTCATTGTCCGCAGAATCTGCAGCCAGTACGTATTATGAATGCCGAAAAATTGATGGATACCGATTTACTTAGAAAACTTGATGTCGAAAGTTGTATCAATTGCGGTTTCTGTAGTTTCATCTGCCCTTCACGTATTGAAGTCACTGGTTATATCCAGATGGCTAAGCGTCGTCTGCAGATTGAAGCACGTAAGCAGCAGACTGCCCAGAAACGACGCGAATCACAAAAGAAGGAGGTTAAATCATGAATTATCTGATCAAACCTGCAAGTCCTTCGTATAAACGTCGTCGCCGTACCCGCGACATTATGAAAGAACTTTTGATTGGACTTTACGTACTTGCTGTTTATGCCGTAGGCTTCCAGCTCTTTGTTTTTGGCTGGCAGCGTGCACTTAGAGTTCTCGCCATCTTTGTCTTGGCAACATTGACCTCATTAGCAACTGAGGTCATCTGGGGACGTATGCATGAATCTGATTTCCAAAAAATCATGGAAAAACAGTTCCCATTAATTACGCCAATCATTTATGCCTTTACGCTACCAGCCACAACACCTTTCTATATTGTCATGCTGGGCGCTTTCCTGGCTACTTTCTTTGGCAAACTGGTTTATGGTGGCTTTGGACAAAATATTTTTAATCCTGCATTAGTTGGTCGTGTCATCATCCATTTATCATTCCCTACTGCTATGAAACCTACGGTCATGATTGATGGTATGACTTCTGCGACGCCAGCATCAGCCTTAGCTTCAGCCAACTGGTTCTATAATCATGGCTATGTCTTCAATGTGATGGACATTGTCAAGGGCACTTATGGGGGCGCTATCGTTGAAACATGCGTCATTCCAATTATCATTGTCGCTATCTGTTTATCAATACGTCAGATTTATGATTTACGTCTGTCATTGTCATTCTTAGGTACAGTCGCTGTGATTGCCTTATTCATGGGCTTAGTTATGGGCGTCAATCCTGTCACTAATATGGCTATTCATTTATGCCTTGGGGGATTGATCTTTGGTGCCTTCTTTATGGCTAGTGATCCCGTCACGACCCCTACTTCACCATTCGGAAAAATCTTGTTTGGTATTGGTATGGGCTTTATGACAATGTTGATCCGTACCAAAGCAAATTATCCTGAAGGTGTCTTAATTTCTATTTTGATCTTCAATATGCTTGTGCCACTATTTGATGGTATCACTATGGGACGTACTGACCGTAACCTCATTAGACGTTACATTCTGTTGGTTGCAGCTGTCGCACTGGCAACAATCATTATCTGTATCATCGTTTCTGGATTTGAACCAGTCGCTGCCTTCTCTATGATTGGAGGTGTACTGTCATGAAGTCAATTATGAAACTTGGTATCGTTTTAGCACTTGTTGCCGCTATTTCTGGAGGCATGCTCTCCTACGTTTATAATTTGACTAATCCAATTATTGAAGCCGCCAATTTACAGCGACGCGAAGAACAGCTTACTTCCATCTATGATGGTGGTGAAGAATTCGTTGAAATCACTGATTATATTGATCAGTTCAGCACAATTACCAATTGCTTTAAAGTTGTTAAAGATAATACTGTTGAAGGTTATGTCTATCAGATGTCAGTCAATGGCTATGGTGGCAAAGTCACTTATCTTGTCGCTTTAGATGAATCAGGCATCTACAAAGGCTATGAAACCATCGATGTCACAACTGAAACAAGCGGTTTTGGCAGCCGTGTTGCTACCGACGAAATGAAAGCTAAAGTTATTGGCAAAGATATCGGTTCTAAGCTTGATGCTTTAACTGGTGCTACGATCACATCAAGTGCCGTCATCAGAGGAATCGATGATGCTGTTGCTCATTATCAAATGCTGAAAGGTGGTAAATCTTCATGAAAGACAAATTAAATATCATCAAAAACGGCATCATTAAGGAAAATCCAATCTTCATCATGTTGTTGGGTCTCTGTTCAGCACTTGCCATTTCCACTTCACTCACTAATGCGGTTGGTATGGGTATGGCTGTTACCTTTGTATTGATTATGAGTAACGTCATCATTTCTACCATCCGTCACCTGATTCCTGATGAAATCCGTATTCCAGTCTTTATTGTCATCATTGCAACAGCCGTTAAATGTGTACAGTTCTTGATGAACGCTTATACTCCTGCACTATATACATCGCTGGGCGTCTTCATTCCTTTGATTGTCGTCAACTGTATCATCCTTGGCCGTGCTGAAAGTTTTGCTTCAAAAAACAGCGTTATTGATTCTTTATGCGACGCGATCGGCATGGGGCTCGGCTATACACTAGCATTACTGATCATCTCCGCTATTCGTGAGTTGATTGGTACTGGTGGCTTGAGCTTCGTCAATCCATTTAATGCTACACAAACAATTTTCCGATTCTCATTCTTTAAAAGTTGTGCCATCTCATTATTGACTCAGCCATCTGGCGCCTTTATTACCCTGGGTTGTATCCTGGCTTACTTACAGCATCGTCGACTGAAAAAAGTTATTGAAATCCAGAAAGGAGAACGCAAATAATGAAACTATTTGAATTATTCATCTCACTGGCTTTCGTCAACAATGTCGTCCTGTCAAAGTTCTACGCCATCTGCCCATTAATGGGTGTATCCAAGAAGCCGAAAAATGCCCTCAATATGGGGCTGGCTGTCATCTTTGTCATCGTTATTGCATCAATCGTGACATGGTTACTTTACTATTATGTGCTCGTTCCTTTAGATATCATCTATATGGATTTGATCACCTTCATTCTTGTTATCGCATCACTGGTTCAGTTCCTGGAAATGTTGCTGAAGAAAACAAGCCCTGAAGTCTATAAAGCTATGGGTGTTTATCTACCACTTATTACAACGAACTGTGCCGTTCTTGGTGTTGCTCTTGACAATATCACTGCTGGTTACAATCTCATCGAAGCGATTGTAGCTGGATTCGCAGTATCATTTGGCTTCCTGGCCGTTATTTATATCTTCGCATTGATTCGCGAACGTCTTGACTATTCAGATGTTCCTGAAGCATTCAGAGGTGCACCGATTGCTCTTATTTCAGCAGGTATCATGGCATGTGCTATCTGCGGATTGGCAGGTTTGATTTAATGATTTATGCAGTTATATGGTTCGTACTGATTTGTGCGATTTACTTCACTCTTTATATTCTTAATCATCGTACACCTGCACCTGAAGGGTGTGAATTTGAATCACCAGCATGTGCAGGCTGTCACAATATTGCCTGCACTCACAGAAAGGATGATGAGTCATGAACGCTATAATCGCTCTTGCCGTCATTGGTGGTGTTCTCGGTTGTCTGCTAGGAATTGCCAATCGCTACTTAAAAGTTGAAGTTGATGAACGTACAGAAGTCGTCACTAATCGTTTGCCAGGTGTCAACTGTGGTGCCTGTGGTTTCCCTGGCTGTGCCGGCTTAGCTGATGCCCTGGTTACAGGTGAAGTCAATAGTGTCTCAACATGCCGTGTCCTTAATAACACTGCTAAAAAAGAAATCGTCGATTATCTACAAACAACTCCTGGACCTGATGGATCTGTTCGCAGTGACGTTACATTATAAAAGCAAGCTCAATTTCGAGCTTGCTTTTTTAGTCTTTAATCATCTCTTTTTCAATACTTAAAACTGTATTCTATTTGTTGACGACGTTGATTGGATGACCATCAATGAAGGATGCTATATTGTCTCTGGTCGTGTTCAAAATACGTTGTCTTGCATCCTTAGCTGCCCAGGAAATATGTGGTGTAATAAAGCAATTTTTAGCTTTAAGTAACGGATTGTCACCTTTAATTGGTTCCGTAGAAACAACATCCAGACCTGCTGCGTAAACTTTGCCACTATTGAGAGCATCTGCAAGATCCTGTTCAACAACCAAACCACCACGCCCATTATTAATGATAATGACACCATCCTTCATTTTGGCAATTGTCTCTTTATTGATGAGCCCTGCTGTTTCTTTAAAGAGTGGACAATGAAGGAAAATGACATCTGATTGTGTCAATAGTTCATCTAATTCAACATAGCGTGCCAGCTCTTTGCCTTTTTCAGATTGAAAACGATCATAAGCCAGGACATTCATACCTAAAGCTTTGACGATTTCACCTGTCGCCTGACCGATACGACCAAAGCCAATGATACCAGCAGTCTTTTGGTCCAGTTCAATCATTGGATAATCCCAGAAACAAAAGTCAGGACAATTTTCCCAGCGTCCCTTCTTGACCTGTTCATCATGATAAGCGATATGATTGCATATTTCTAACAACAAGCCAACGGCAAACTGACCAATCATCTTCACCCCATAGAATGGGACATTCATGACCGGAATACCTTTTTCACGACAATAATCAGTATCAACCACATTATAACCTGTCGCTAAAACCGCCACTGCTTTAATACCTGGACAGGCATCAATCGTTGCCTTTGAAATCGGTGTTTTATTAGTTACGACAATATCGTTATCGCCAATGCGTTCAATAATAAGCGGTGATTCCACTGTCGATGTACGATCATAAAGTGTCAATTCACCCAATGCAGCAATTGGATCCCAGCTTAAATCACCAGGATTGAGTGCATATCCATCTAATACAACTATTTTCATATTTGACCTCCCATTCTATGATGCAAAAAGGCATCCGTATCAGCTACAGACGCCTTAAAACCATTACTTACTCAAATCTTCGCCATTTGATTTGATAACTTTCTGATACCAGAAGAATGAATCTTTTCTGCCTCGATGCAAATCACCAGTGCCATCATCATGTTTGTCTACATAGATAAAGCCATAACGTTTTCTCATTTCACCAGTACCAGCTGATACGCAGTCAACACATCCCCATGTTGTGTAGGCAATTAAATCAACACCATTATCGATAGCCTTACCCATAGCTTCAATATGTGGAATATAGTAATCAATACGATAACCATCATGGATGACATCGCCTTCTTCAACTGTATCAAAAGCGCCAAGGCCATTTTCAACAATCATAAGCGGAATACGGTAGCGGTCATAAATGACTTCAAGTGAATACTGTAAGCCATCAGGGTCAACAGCCCAGCCCCAGTCACTGTAAGTCAGATATGGATTTCTGATACCTGCAGAATAGTTACCGGCAACCTTATCTTCGACTTCATGTGTTGTGACATTATTGGTCATGTAGTATGAATATGTGAACATATCAACTGTACCTTCCTTAAGGTCTTTTAAATCCTGCTCAGTGATATCCAATTTGACATTATGGGCTTTCCATAAACGTTTTGCGAATGGTGAATATTCACCAAAGACATGAACGTCGCCACAATACCAGAAGTTTTCTTCCATTGACCACTGGTTTTCCTGAATATCCTTAGGATCGCAAGTATGCGGATAAGTCACCATACCAGAAAGCATACAGCCAATCATAAAATCAGGATTAATTTCATGACCTAACTTGACTGCTTTTGCAGAAGCTACAAACTGATAATGCAGATGTGTCATTCTCTTAGCATAGTCTTCATCTGAAATGTTGCCGCCAAAGATGTTGATACATGAAAGCGTATTATTGATTTCGTTGAATGTCAGCCAATATTTAACCAGGTCTTTATATTCAGTAAAGACAACTTTTGCATATTTGACGAAAGCATCGATATAACGACGATCCTGCCAGTCGCCCCACTTATAAACCAAAGCAATTGGTGTATCGAAATGATGCATTGTCACTAAAGGTTCAATATTGTTCTGTCTCAATAAAGTAAATACATCTTTGTAGAAAGCGATACCTTCAGCATTTGGTTCTTCATCATCACCATTAGGGAAAATACGTGACCATGAAATTGACATACGGAAGACTTTATAACCCATTTCAGCGAATAAGGCGATATCTTCCTTATAATGATGATAGAAATCAGTACCTTCATGGTTTGGGTAAAGATAACCGTCTAAACATGCATATTTTACACCACCTTCTGGCAACGCATCATCAAAAGGCACCTGATTAGTTGCATGACCTTGACCATCTTTATCGATCCATGTCACTTTTCTTGATTCTTTAACTGATCCACCAGTTGTATAGTCAGTTAAAGCAGGACCACGACCACCTTCGTTCCATCCACCTTCATACTGATTGGCAGCTGTAGCGCCACCCCATAAAAATCCCTTTGGAAAACTCATTCTCTATTTCCTCCTTCTTTGATAAAAATTGTTCCTACTTTAATTATATCAAAAAAATCGATCAGAACATACGACAATTGGTGAAATTAATATGACTCGCTAATTTGTTTTCAACGTTCTCATCAATATTCTATAATAGAGGTAGAAAGGAGTTGTCTTCATGCTTGCACTACTTCTTATTGCAGGATCAATCACATTGGTCATCTTTATCCACCAACAAATCAAATCATATTCCTTAAAGGCAGTAATGATCAAATCCGTTGTGTCCTTCTTCTTCCTGGCCACAGCCATTTATGGATTCTACAAACAACCCACAATTCTTGGTCCATTCATCACTTTAGGACTTCTATGTGGTTTACTTGGCGATATCTGGTTGGGACTCAAACATGTTTTTCCGATGCACGATCGTCTTTTAACATATGCTGGCTTTTTGTCTTTTGGTATCGGACATCTCTTTTATATGACTGGTATGATTATGCAATTCTTTCACCACGAAAGCTGGCTTTATCTGATCGTACCTTTCCTTCTTGCCATTATTGCAAGTCTCATCAATGCTTTTGTATTAGAAAAGCCTATGAAACTTAATTATGGCAAAATGAAGCCAACAGTTATTATCTATGGCATACTTCTTTTTACAATGATGCTGATGAGCGGTTGTTTCTCCCTGATGTATCATTGCCGCTCTTTATCGCTTAATATCATTTTCATCGGCAGCATTCTGTTTACCTTGTCAGACTTAGTCTTAAGCGGTACTTATTTTGGTAAAGGTCAACATCGACCAATCGATATTATTGCCAATTATGTTCTATATTATGGCGGCCAATATCTTATCGCTTTGTCTTTATTATTTATTCAATGATTAGTCTGACTAATCAATCAAACATGATATAATAAATAATGGTGGTGATAGAAAAATATGTTGTTGAAACAAATGAAATATTTCGTCACAATTGTGCGTTGTGGCAGTTTTACTGAAGCAGCAGAAGAATGCTTTATTTCCCAATCCGCTATTTCTCAGCAGATTAAAGCTTTAGAGAAAGAATTCGGTGTTGAATTAATGCACCGTCAAAACCGCAGTTTCATTTTAACACCAGCTGGTGAATATTTTTATCGTCACTGCCTTGGTGTCCTTGATGAAATTGAACGTATTAAAAGTGAAACCATACAAATTGGCGAATATGATGATCAGACCCTGTCCATTGGTCTGATGGAAGGTTTATCCTTCTCTGAAATACGTAAAGCTATCGCCAAATTTGCTTCACTTTATCCTGAAGTTGAGATCGACATTAAGACTGGCAGTCATGAAGACTTATTCAATTATATGCAAAGTGACGAAGTTGATATCAAACTCAACGATCAGCGTCGTGCTTTCAGTGATTTATACGTCAATTTTCATCTCATGGATCAGCCTTTCTATGTTGGCCTCTCACCACAGAATCCCTTAGCTGATCTTGATTATCTGACCATTGATGATTTACGACGTCTGCCTTGTATTATCGTAGCCTCAAGCTCTCAGGAAGATACTGAACGCGATTATTATCACAATAATATCGGCTTTGGCAATAACTTTATCTTTGTACGCAATCAAGAAACTGCCAATCTGATGGTTGCTGCCAATAAAGGCTTTAATCCTAATGATGGTTATCGCCCCCAGCGTGAAACAATCGTTTATAAACCGCTTTATGAGGGAAAACAGCCATTGATCAGACACTATTATCTGTTCTGGAAAAAAAACCATACCAATTATTATATTGAAGAATTTGCCAATATTCTTTATAACATTTACCATCCAGAAGAAAACGATTAGTTCTGCTTATCAATAACTCCATCAATTCAAATTGTTTAATGATGTCAAATACATTACAATAATAATGAAAGTTGAGGTATGACAGAATGAAAAATTTAATTATTTATTATTCAAGAAAAGGCCAAAACTATGTCAGCGGTTCAATCGTTGATTTACCAAAAGGCAATACTGAAATCGTTGCCGAATATATTCAGGAAGCTGTAGGTGGTACATTATTTGAAGTCGATACAGTCAAACCGTACCCAGTTGACTATATGAAATGTACTGAAGTGGCCAAAGAAGAATTAAGAAATCAGGCGCGTCCAGAAGCAAAAGAATATCTGGATTCAATTGATGACTATGACAATATCTTCGTTGGTTATCCAAACTGGTGGGGAACAATGCCAATGGTTATGTACACTTTTTTGGAACATTATGATTTTACTGGTAAAAATATTATCCCATTCTGCACCAACGAAGGCAGCGGTCTTGGCGGCAGCGTGAAACAGATTCAAAAGATCTGCCCTACTGCCAACGTGAAGAACGGTTTATCAATCCACGGTACAGTGGCTAAACAATCAAAAGACCGTGTAGCTTCCTGGGCAGTGAAATCTGTTTAAAGCAAAACATTATGGACGATCTTAAACAACTTTACATCTATATGTGGGAAGCAATGATCACAAAGGACATTGATTATCTGAGAACGATTCATGATCATCACTTCACCCTGACTCACATGACAGGACACAAGCAAAACCGTGAAGCCTATTTTAAAGATATCGCAAATGATCAACTTGGCTATCGCAGTGTCAAGCATGATCGTATTGATATCATTCCCGATGACAATTATGTCACGCTTAAAGGCTATTCACGTGTACGTGCTTCTGTTTATGGTTACAGCGAAACAGTCTATCGTCTTAATCTGAATTTTACCTGTGAAAAAATCAATGGTAAATGGATGTTGATGGATTGTGTAGCTCATGCTTATTAATATTGCCATCTGATTTTTCAGATGGTTTTCTTCTATCATCAAAAATGGAGGTATGCAATGGAACAATTTAAAAACGTCAAGAAAAATTTTGGCTTCGGCTTTATGCGTCTGCCTATGAACGGCAGTAAAATCAATGACGAACTCACCAATCAAATGGTTGACATGTTTATGAAAGAAGGATTCAACTATTTTGATACAGCCCATGGTTATCACGGTGGCTTAAGCGAAACAGCTATTCGTGAGTGTGTTGTTAAACGTTACCCTCGTGATTCATTCATCCTGACAAATAAACTGTCAACACACTTCTTTTCCCGTGAAGATCAGATTATTCCTTTATTTGAATCTCAGCTTAAAGCCTGTGGTGTGGATTACTTCGATTTTTATTTAATGCATGCCCAGGATGGACCAATCTATGAAAAATATCAACGTACGCATGCCTATGAAATTGCCAATCAGTTAAAAAAAGAAGGTCGCATCAAACATTTTGGCATCAGTTTCCATGATCAGGCAGATGTGCTTGACAGAATTTTAACTGAACATCCAGAAATCGAAGTCGTTCAGATTCAGTTTAATTACTTAGACTATGAAAATCCGTCTGTTGATAGTAAAGGTGTTTATGAAGTCTGTGAAAAACATGATAAACCGGTCATCGTTATGGAACCTGTTAAAGGTGGCAGTCTTGTCAATCTTCCTGAAGAGGCACAAAAAGTATTCAATGAACTTGATAGCAATATGTCCAACGCAAGCTATGCGATCCGTTTTGCAGCCTCATTCAAAAATATTTTCATGGTTTTATCAGGCATGAGTGATCTGACTCAAATGAAAGACAACTTGAGCTATATGAAAGACTTTGTACCTTTAGATGAAAAAGAAATGGCAGCCGTCGCAAAAGTCAGGAATATCTTCGACAATATGAACATGATTGCCTGTACAAGCTGTCACTATTGCGTGCTTGATAACGATTGTCCAAAGAACATCAAAATCCCTGAGCTCTTCAATTGTTACAACCTGAAGGTCACCTTCAATAGTTGGAATCAGGATTACTACTATAATGTTCAGACACGAAACAACGGCAAAGCCAGTGATTGTATCAAATGCGGTAAATGTGAACGCATCTGTCCACAGCACTTACCAATCAGACAATTACTTGAAGATGTCGCCCGTGAATTTGAATAACGGCTAAGAGCTGGCGTGATGCCAGCTTTTTTGTTGGAAAGAAAAATAGAGAGCTCATCACTCTCTATCCTTTAACTATTTTGTGTCTGGTCTTAATGGACCATAGAAATAAGAAGCTGTTGCCCCACCGTCAACGAGGAATGTTGAACCTGTGATAAACTGAGCACGATCACTCATCACTAATTCGGCGACATCTGCCACTTCATCAGCCGTACCCGGTCTGCCTGCAGGACACTTTGCGAACATGTTCTTATAAAAGTCACCACGAGGGCCATTGAATTCATCAATAGCAAGTGGTGTAACGATAATACCAGGAGCAATATCATTGATGCGTGCTCCCCTTGCACCCCACTTTACTGATTCAGCCATGACACGTTTTTCATTGCAGCGTTTCGCCAGCTGATAAGCATGTAATGAATCTCTGATATTGTCGACTTGAAGAACTTCAAGATCAAGTAATTCTTCTGTAGGTGTGCATGCGAGCTGTTCATCAATATCAGCACCTAACTGTGGCATTCTAAAACCTGACTGTGAAGAAATCGTGACACCACATCCACCAGGAGCAATGACCTTACCAACTTCTTCCAATAAGACAGCTGTACCATATAAATCAACTTTCAAAACAACTTCAACAGGTGCCTGTGATGGTGAAACGCCAGCAGCATTGACCAGCATCTTAATATCACCATATTTCTGACATTCAGCAATAATATTTAAAATTGATTCTCTTGAAGATAAATCCATTTCAACAGCCACTGCGTCAAAACCTGCTTCGACCATGATACGACAAATCGCATTGGCATTATCAATATTTTTATCTCCGATTACGATCTTCTTACCATAACCAACGCGTCTTGCGATAGCCATACCGATCTGGCCAGCACCAGTTAATAATAAAACATCTTTAGCCATTTGTTTTCTCCTCTATAAACATAACTTGAAGATTTCAACGACATCTTCTGGATATAAATCAACGAAACCTCTGATGACACCATTAGCGCCGCAGGCATTCTTAGCCATTTCTTCAAAGCGGCTGTCATCGATATTCAAATCACTTAGATGACTCTTAAGACCTAATGTGTTATAGAATAAGTCTTCCATCATATCGATTGCTTTAACCGCCGCATCCATAACCGGTATACTCTGATCAATATCAAACACGTTATAAGCCATGCGGGCAATTTGAGGTGCTGTTTCTTCATTTAAGATATAACGCAGCCATCTAGGCATCAGGATGGCAATACCATGACCATGAACGATATTGTAGACACCGCCTAATTCGTGGTCCATCGCATGAACTGAAGATACCTGCTGAACACCACAAGTCATAAATGAGTTCAATGCCCAGGCTGCAGCCCATAACAAATTGGCACGTGCTTCATAATTGTCAGGTTCAACCATAGCCACTGGTGCCCATTTGACAACAGTCTTTAAATGTTGGTCACACATGCGATAAAGCATATCCATCTTGTCATCTCTTGAGAAATATTTCGTATCAATAGTATGTGCCATGATATCCACTGAACCACAGGCTGTCTGATAAGGCGGTACTGTATAAGTCAATGTAGGATCATCAAAAGTGACAGTTGGTCTGACTGCAGGTCCAAAGATACCAATTTTTTCTTCTGTTTCAACATTTGAAATGACTGCGCTCTGGTCCATTTCAGAACCAGTTGAAGCCATAGTAGGTAAAGTGAAGATTGGTAAAGCTTTTGTGATAGGTTTACGCGCCTTGACAATTTCCCAGATATCGTCAACATCAGCTTTGGTGAGTGAAGCAATTGCTTTGGCAGAATCGATAGCGCTGCCGCCACCTAACGCTAAAACCATGTCAATATCGTTATCACGGCACATTTTAGCACCTTCATTGATATCTGTATGACGTGGATTAGGTACAACCTTGTCATACTCATAAACTTTTAAATCACCAAGCTTGCTGACAACCTTGTCAAATAAGCCGCTTGTTTTCACATAAGCGCCACCATAAACTAATAAAACTTTAGTGCCATACTGACTCATTTCGCCATACATCTTATCCATCGCATTTTGTCCAAAATGAACTTTTGTCGTATTTTGGAATGAAAAATCTTTCATCATTGTCTTTAAACTCCTTTTCTCATTGATTCTAATCCTTCTATGACAACGTAATGATCTTCTTCAGGTCTCAACCCTGTACATGTCACAGTACCTCTTACTACGCCACTAATGATCAACGGAAAGCTGCCTCCACAAATACCATAGGATTCATCCATAATCATATGATCATTGCGATGTGAGGTAATGTTGTCGAGGAAGATGTAGTAAGAAGAGTGTCCTGTTTCATTCACAACTTTCTCTTTACGTGATAACCATCCAAGTGAATCCTCACCAAGAGGTGATTGTAAAGACTCAAATATTGTTTGTCCGTCTTTAATGATACGAACGCCAACAGGTTTAGCAAATTTTTTTGCAGCAATAAACATTGCTTCCGCCATCAATTCGATGTCACTATTTGTAACTTCATCAAAGTCATAGTCTTTTTCTAAGCTCAGAATTGATTCTGATGATGGCAAATTTGGTTTATCAGCAAAATAATGGAAATAATCAAACATTATTCATCGCACGCCTTTCTTACACAAGTTAGAGCATTGAGGCTTCGCGGATAGCCTATAAATGGAAGACATTGAGAAACAATCTTAATTAAGAAATCCTTATCATTGCCATTACGCATATTAGCCTTCGCATGTGCAATTAGTTGTGGTTCACATCCACCCTGAGCTGATAAGAAACAAAACGTAATCATTTCACGTTGTTTTTTATCCAAACCTTTACGCGTATAGTAATCGCCAAAACAGTTATCAGCTAACCACAGATTAATATGTCTGGTGTCTTTATCTCCAGATTTATAGAACTCTCTCATTCCTTCGCCAAAAATATCAACTTGAGCTTCAATACCTTTTTTAAGACGGGTTTCATGATCAGCTGTTGCTTGTTCTTCTAACGGCAGCTTTATCCCTCTTGCTTCAAAAACTTCATTGTTCGCTTTTAAACAAGGAAAGACGCGCCCAACGCCTAAATAAGCAACCGCCTGATAAGTAATTTCCTTTATTTCAACTGGCGTGACACCGAAATTAAGTGCCGCGGTGACCATCGCACGATATTCATCATAACTTTGAGATCCAATTAATGTAGCCAAGATTGCAATAAAACGTGTTTTATCATCTAAATCATCATGATTGACCACTTCATCAAAAGCAAAATTATCAAAAGCTTCAATAAATGAAGGATCAGTTCTCAGAAAATCTGAAACATAGCCTGGGAACATTTTGTCATGATATTTCTTTGCATTATTTGTTAAACTCATTCCTATTCCTCCTTTTCTAAACTCATTATATATACGACAATGATAGTGAACAATTCGAATTAAGAGGCTAATTGATAAGCTGTTCTTATTGATGCTGTGCTTTATCATGAGTATAAAACAAATAAGTAAATTAATGCATCGATTTCAATAAGTATAGATAATAAAAAAGAATTACCAGAAACTCTGATAATTCTTTAATAATGTCGACTACTGTCGGTAATAATCTTTTAGTGTTTTTGATTGTTGTAATTGATGAAGCACTTTAACGGTGATCTGACGAATTCTTTCTCTTGTGACATTGAATTCTTCACCAATCTGTTCCAGTGTTCTTGCGGTTTGATCTTCACATAAACCAAAACGCAAACGCATCACAAGGGCATCTCGTTCAGGCATCTGATCAAGCAGACGATCAATTTCTTCTCTTAATGCAACCTGATCAAAATAGTCTTCTGGAGAGATAACAGCTTCGTTGGCAATGAAATCCATCAGATAGCTGCCATCTTCATCACCAATTGGTGTTTCAAGAGAAATCGTATCATAGGTAAGCGCCATGATTTCACGGACACGGTCGGCAGACATGTCACCCATGGCTTCAGCAATTTCTTCAGCTGTTGGTTCACGACCAATCAACTGAACAAGTTCACGCTCAATACGCTTCATCTTATTGACTGTTTCATGCATATGTACAGGAATACGGATTGTTCTTCCCTGATCAGCTACGGCACGGGAAATAGCCTGTTTGATCCACCAGGTAGCATAAGTAGAGAACTTATAGCCACGTCTGTAATCAAACTTATCAACTGCTTTCATCAAGCCAATACTGCCTTCCTGAATCAGGTCTTGCAATGGTAAACCTCTACCTTTAAACTTTTTAGCGATTGAAACAACCAGACGCAAGTTAGCTAGATTTAAAGCATTTCTTGCTTCTTGATCTCCTGCCTCAATTCGCTTAGCGAGTTCAACTTCCTGTTCACGTGATAATAATGCAACCTGACCAATCTGATTTAAATACATCTTGATGGGATCGTTCAACTGCACATTAGCACCAAGTGTTTCGCCCTCAAAAACATGAATATCGTCTTCCTGATCATCAGCCTCTAAATCAGCTGAGAAATCATAGACAGACAATCCTTCAGTGTCTTCATTAAACACATCGTCGAACTCTAATTCTTCTACATCTTCTTCAAACATCATAACGTTATCTTTTTCGCTCATAATGGACTCCACCTTTCTTTTAAACTCAAACATTATCTACAAGACACTGTCCCATAGATCCCAGAAATCAATGAATGTACATTATTCACAGCATTTGTTTAAAACGCATGAATAGTGATATTATCTCCCCTCCTATACTTAATATCGGTTGAAAAAGTGAAAAAAATAAAGAAAACCTTCGATTCCAATTTATTTCTTTTAAAATAGAAGATTCCCTTAACACATGAAAACAACATATAAACACTAATAGTTTTAACATTTTCGTCAAGACGTTGCTAAAACTCCAATATCCATAATATACAATTATCTAAGCGCTGTCAAGCGATTTTAAGAAAAAATTTATAAAAAAATTTAAATTAATTGAAAGTCCCCTTTTCTTTCCCATGCAAGACATAAGATTCAGCCTCAAAACCTTTTTTTGGCATCGTTATAGTTTTTTTACAGTGTTAAAAGTGGCAATCAATAGAAATATAAAAATAACCTTAATAATGCTTTCAAGAACTCTATTTGACTTGCTTAATCAAGTAAAATGTGTCATTAATATCTAGAATAATGAGTATCATTTGGCACTCATTATTTATTGTAATATAATAGATATAAGTAAAGGAGGCGATAATCAATGAATCGCAGACGAATCCTTATTATTGTGATACTTATTTGCTTTGCCGCTGGTGGTATTGCAGGTGGTCTGGGACTGTTTGGTGGTAAGAAGCCAGTCAATCCTGGCAATGATTCAAGCATTGTTGATGACAGCTCAGTGACTCAGGATGGAAGCAAAACAGATGATAATCCAGCAGTCATCGATGAATCAATCGGTGAAGATCAACCAGCCATCATTGATGGTAAACCAGATAAGCCTGTTACTCGTAAAAGCAAGTATTCTGATGAAGTTTTTGACATCACATTAAAATATTGTAATGATTACGATGTTGATACCGATCACTTCAAACTCAATAAAGCGTTAATTGTGCAAGACCTGATGAACGACTACATGTTTATCAATTTCACAGTTAAAGGCAAAACACGTTGGGAATGTTACAACTATGACTCTGCAGCATTCCGTGATGAATCGCAGAAAAAATTGAAAAAGGAATACGAAGAGTATCTTGCAGTCAAGAAAGTTGATGATGATGATCAGAATATTTACTACAATCTATCAAAAGCGGAAGTCGCCTACATCAACGATATGTATTAAAAGATCATTGTCATAAATGAATTTATTCTCTGAAAATTAGTGTTTATTGTTGATGATTATGGTAATATAGATGTAGATTTCTTAAGTATTTATTAAGTTTTTTTGTAAGAATCATCTATATGGTAAGATTTGATAATAAAAAATATGAAAACGGAGGGGTAAAATGGAGAAAAAGAAAACCATAAAAACAGCAATAAGAGCTTTATCACTCTTCTTTGCTATATTAGGCTGTGCACTTTACTTCAACATGCAAACCGTTGAAGCGGCAACGGCTTATCTCAACAAGCAGGAAATCACTCTAAACTACAAACAGACATATAAGCTTTCGGTTAAAAACAATAAAAAATCTGTCAAATGGTCAACGAGCAAGAAAAGCGTTGCGACAGTCAGTAGTAAAGGTACTGTTACTGCCAAGAAAAAATCTGGTACAGCTTATATCACAGCAACCGTCAAAGGTGGTAAGAGCTATGTATGTGTCGTCCATGTTCAAAAAGGCAAGTTGAACACAACTGCCATCACATTAAAAAAAGGTGGTACCTACACCATCCGTAAATCAATCAAAAATTCTGCAACATGGTCATCAAGCAATAAGTCAGTTGCAACAGTCAGCAGTGCTGGTGTTGTAACCGCTAAAGGCAATGGGTCTTGTACTATTACTGCAAAAATAAGCGGTAAGAATTATACTTGTAAGGTCACTGTAACAACTGATGGTTCAACCGTTAAAATCACACCTACAACATCACCTTACAACAACAAGTACACAACTGATGCAGAATACACAACGCGTACAAGAACAACTTACACACTCCGTTCTTATATGACTAAATTCCAGAACGAAGGCGGCGGAACAATCGTTTTCGAACCTGGTACATACTGCATTACCCGTGCCGTTTACGTCCCTTCTAATGTTACTTTGAAATTCTCTGATGGTACAACTATAGCTAAGACTTGGGACACTGGTAAAAAGAGTATCGAACATCAGGTGTCACTGTTTATCGTATGTCCACCTAAAGTCGTTACCGCTGTCACAAAAGAAAAGACTGCCTACATCAGTACGCACAAAGGTGAAGAAGACCTGACTTTCCGTTATCCTAGTGGTATCAAGGCTTATAACGGTTCACAGAATGTAGTATTCCAAGGTTCAACAAGCAAGGAAAATGGTGGTTCATGTTTCGACCACGATGGTTATTACTATACATTCGGTATTTCTACAGGACATTGTAATGGCTTAAGTGTTAAGAACATTAATTTCTACAACATGGATGGTAACCACTTTATCGAACTAAACTCAGCTAAAAACGTATCGGTCACTAACTGTACATTTACAGACGACGTGTCAACATATGGCTGGGTCGAAAAAACAAATGGCGAAACTTATCTTTATAACTCAAGTCAGGATCTTCCTGATTATGAAAAGACAAAGATCGACAATAAGGAAGCTATTAACGTTGACGCTTGTGACCCTAACTATTTGGGATACAACTATCCATGGGCTTATCATGACTACACACCATGTGATGGTGTCACAATCACAAAATGTACTTTCACCCGTATTATTCGTCCAATTGGTTCACACAAATACACTGCTAAAAAGAACAGCAAGGGCGTTTGGTCTACTCAGGTTTACAACAAGAATATCACAGTTAAAGACAATACCTTTATTGATACTGGATGTAACTGTGTTGAATTGACAAACTGGGAAAATGCCGAAATCTCTGGCAACAAGTTCCTAGGAGTCAACAACTCACTTGATGATCCTTATCTTGAAGAAGGTAAACGTACAATCAAAGCTCAGGTCTACAAAGACTGGTACTGGGGCAAACTCTATGTTGTTGACAAGAAGAAATCAGTCACAACAACAACCCCTAAATTCTACCATTCAATCAACCCATCAAAGAGTGTTGATGGTGAGAAAGTCATTGAAACTAATGGGGCAATGAAGCAGAAATGCGGTATCCTCATTATTGGCGGTAAAGGATTCAATATCCACGACAATACCTTCGATGATATGTATTGTGGTATCGCTGTCTTTAATGGTCAAAACAAAAATGGCGGTTCCGAATATGAACCAACCAAATATACATTGACAGCTGCTGAAAAGAAGAAGATGATTGAAAATAACACTTACAGTAATATCTGGACCGGTGTCACCGTCTTCTCATGTAATGACAGTTCACTCAAGAATTACAAAGGCTCATTGAGAACCTTCTCTGGTAAGCGTGAATATCTGGCAAGCGAATACAATATCGACTGGGATAAAGAACTCAATAAATACTATCTTGCCAACTTCGCAACAGAAGAAGATCAAGCATTGATTGCCCAGATTAATGAATTAACTGCTGCAGCTAAAGCTGCAAAGGCAACTGCCACAACAATCAATTCAAAAATCACTGCAGCTAACAAGTTAATCACAGCAGCCCAGAAACTTGTCAACTCAGCAACAACCGAGGAACAAAAGAAGGCTGCCGTTGCCGCAGCTAAAGAAGCTGGTGTCGCAGCAAGAGCTGCTTATGGAGAAGCTGTTGATCTTGATACAATGGCGAACGGTTATCTGACTACTGCATCAAAATGGGTTAAAGATTACGCTAAAGTTTATTATCTGCTCATTCCGGCAAAAGAAGCTAAATCAGCCGCAACTGATACCACAACTGCTTCAAAGACAACGCTCACAAATGCAGAAAAGATGATGACTGCACTTGAAGCATTAGAAAAGAGTGCTGGTATCACAAAGACAAAAGCTGATGAGGAAACTGAAGAAGTCGAAGAAACAGAAGTCAACGAAGAAGTTGAAAATGAAACTGAGACAGAAACAGTCGAAGAAGAAACAGTAGAAGAATAATGATTCGAGCCCCCATCGGGGGCTCTTTTCTTTTAGTCAAAAAAAGAGAGTTCAATGACTCTCTCATAGAATTATCTTTCAACTTCAAACGGTAATTGAGAAATAATATCTTTTTCTTCATCGATGCCAGGATAAACTTCTAACAGTTTTAGTCCTTTTGGTGTTAGCTGGAAAATACAGCGTTCGGTAATATAAAGGACTTTCTGACCATTTTGGATAGCGCGCTGTGCTGAGAATGATACACTGGCAACTTTTTTGACGAATTTAGATATCGTTCCTTCCTGATGAATCGTTACGATGCCTTTTTTGCGTGAGACCTTTAAACCTTTCGTATTAAATGATAAGCAGAAAATGACAGTTGGTGTTTTGGCTGTGATATTGGCAAAACCACCAATACCGGCATAAGCACCAGGACCACGATGCGCATTGACGTTACCATACTGGTCAACTTCATAAGCACCCATGAAACAAATATCAAGACCACCATTATCATATAAGTCAAACTGGTTGGCCATATCATAAACAGAAGCCGCACCAATCATAGCACCAAATGCTTCACCGGATACTGGAAAACCACCAATACCGCCTGATTCAACAGTCAACGTGATACGATCAAGCATACCATTTTTACGGGCATGACGAGAAACCATTTCTGGTAAGCCAATACCAATATTGACAATGTCATCAACACGTAATTCTTTTGCTGCTCGACGACCAATGATATTTCCTACCGGATTACGTCTTGTACCTTTAATTGATAAGGAATCAATTTTTTCATTCCAGTTTTCCCACTCATCATATTTGATTTCAAAGCTGCCTGTTAATGCTTCGTAAGCTTCATTACGCTTTTCCGGTTCAATGACAACGATGGCATCTACTAAGCAACCAGGAATGATCGCATTTCTTGGGCGAGATGGTGTATCAACAAGACG
Organism: Erysipelotrichaceae bacterium; assembly: GCA_017633115.1. Lineage (GTDB taxonomy): Bacteria > Bacillota_I > Bacilli_A > Erysipelotrichales > Coprobacillaceae > RGIG9341. Next base: position 31,592 of record JAGBPZ010000071.1, read on the forward strand.
GTCAACCTGAACAATGACTTTACCGCGATTAGCTTTAACTGCCTGACAAATTGATAAAGCATCACCAGACATAAACTGATCATCATAAGTAATATTGCCCTTGCGGTCAGCAGCGGTGCCTTTGATTAAGGCAACAGTGATTTTTGGCAGTTTATAGTAAAGGAATTCTTCACCATCAACCTCAACATATTTCACAAGCCCATCATCCATGGATAAACGGTTAATACCTGGGCCCTCTTGTCTTGGATCAACAAATATATCCAGACCAACTTTTGAAAGGCATCCTGGCAAGCCCCCTGCCTGAGCACGTATAGCATGAGAAATGCATCCTAAAGGCAGATTATAAGCCTCAAAGCGATCTTCCAAGACAAGTTTTTTTGTTGACAACATAGCCCCAAAATGGCCACAAATCAACTTATCCACAGCGCCATCACGAATGTAGCCTTCGGCATTACGGTTTTCATCCCAGACACCAAAACCAGCACTGGAAATCATTGTCAAATGACGAGGTGCCTGCATTTTCTGATAACGACGGTATATAGCTTCATGAAGTTCTACCGGAGATTCAATTCCAACAAAAGAATTGACGCAAATACAATCGCCATTGCGAATCATGCGGATAGCTTCATCAGCACTCATAATTTCAAACATAATGTTTCCCCTCCATTGGTGTTAAAAACAACACGCACTAAAAATTATAAGTAAACATTACCGTTTTGTCTATAATAATTCGCAAAGACCTTAAAATTCTTTTGATTTCACTAAAAAGCACTAAACAATCACCATATAAGCAATTTTTTCTAAATATTGAGCTTATTTATCTTGACAAACGTATTTTTAATAATATTCAAACGATTTTAAGCACCAAAAAGTTATTTTATAAAGAAAAAACGGCAGTTTTACTGCCGAATCATCTTATTTTACGTCATTTCACTGCTGAAATACTTAACTAAAGCCTCTTTTACGTAAGCCTGTGACTTATCCATATCCTGAGCTTTTAATGACTTCAGGAAGTCCCCTTCTTCAACCAGCATTGATGAGATGCGGCCGATGGACTCCAAGGCGAACATATTATTTTCTGGAACAATCATGACAACTGCTCCATCCACTTTGCCCTTATCATTCACAAACTCATTTGTCACCCCAATATAACCAAAGCGCGCCTGAGAGACAACATTGGTGATACAGTGGAACAAATAAATACCCATATCCTTGATATAAGTATCAAGCAAAACTTCGCGATCAGACATGCCATGATAAATAATCTGATAATCATCAGTATTATGTGCAAATAATTGTGCCGCCTGTTTGATCAAATCGTTTTTACTGCGTATATTATCAACTGTATCCAATGTCAAGTGATCTACTATACCTTTAATCTCCAAGCCAAGCTGTGTCAGCCTGATGACATCTTCATAATTGTAAGAAACTGTCTCTTTAGCTTTTTCACGTGTCAAAGCATTGACAGATTCATTGACAATACGTTCGATTTCATTACCAACAAGCAGGCAATCATCAGATTTAAGGATGATATTTTTGACTTGAACAACTGGGAAATCAATATCTAGTGGAGTGGTGGTGACAATCATATCAATACCATCATTCTTTAACTGATCCACATCAATATTAAAAGCTGACATGATTCTGATAACATCAACATTTGAAAATGCTTTCTGCAGACTGGCTGCGAGAATCTTTGAACTGCCGACCCCTAGTGGACAAACAATTGCGACACCAATCTTTTGGGTGCGCTGTTGTATACGAATCGCTTCAGCAGCAAAATGAAGGGCAATATAACCAACATCAGCTTCACGAAGTTCTTTTGGTGAGATCCACTCACGTAAGACCTGACAAGCCGTATCAACGGCTTTGAATAAGTCTGGATAGTTTTCCTTGAGTTCCCTTGTCTGGCGGTTTTCTTCAACAATATCCAAAGATATACGTTTTTCAACAATACGAATATGGTTGATCAGATCATCACTGAATTTATTATTGTCGAACTTCAAACCTGTCATTTGTTCAACGACACGAATCATAGAATTGACAACCTGCCATAATTCCATTGACTGACTTGGGTCTTTAAACTGTGACGTATCGGTCCAAACACGTGATGAAGCAAGAAACATTGCCATTGCATAAACTTCTGACTGCGGAATTTTAATGTGAAATTTTTCCTCAATCATTGCCATCATCTGAATAGAAACTGACTGTTCCATCATTGATGATAAGCGGTTTTGTGCTTTTGGCAATTGGGTAATAAATGCACCCTGCTGCATACGGTTAATAGCTAAATCATAGCGAAATGCCAGACGAATACGGCCACCATCAGTAAAGTTGACGCGCATTTGTTGCTCTGCGTAGTCAACCAGACTATAAGCAAATTCATAAATATCAGGTTTCAAAAATGATAACAGTGGATTCTGAGCAACTGCTTTAAAAGCAGTTTCATCATTGAGCATACCTACAGGCACCTGGTCAAAATCACAGAATTTGAAGATATAATTCATGATGGCCTGGCGAAGATTGTATTCATCACCTTCGATATAGATACCAACACCCTTTTTACGAATAATGACGACATTATAGTCTGCCAACCATAAATCCAGTGAATCCAAATCGGCGAAAAGTGTATTTTGCGAAATTCCCAAATGGGTTGTCAAAGCATATGTTTTAATCGGTTCAGACTGATTGAATAAAGTTCCAAGAATATACTGACGACGTTCATTGCGACTGTAGTCAAATGGTCTTTCGTCGATTTCCAGTAACTCTCTAATGAGTTCCATATTATCCTGATCTTCATTAATTTGTAGTCCAACACCAGGTTTGTGGTCAAATGAGAAGTCATTCTCATTCATCCATTCCTCAATTCGGGAGATATCTCTAAGAATGGTACGATTCGATACTTCCAAACGCTCAGCAATTGTTTTGACGGCAATCGATTTACCTTCAAAACGGGTCAGAATATCAACGATTTCTTTTTGACGTTTTGTCAAAGCACGATGATGTGAACGTGGTTTTAATATCTGTGCCATACTCGATTTCCCTCCTTTCCTTTATGTTTGATGATTTTGGGTCAATTCTTTATTGAGCTTTAATCAGGCCTACTAATTCGTGAGGACGATAAAGTTCTTCCAAATAAGTAACATCATCTTGTGACAATTTCAAATCACAAGCTTTAATTGCCTGATCAAAATGGTTCATTTTTGTTGCGCCTACGATTGGTGCGGTGACACCTTTTGCGTAATGCCATGCAAGTGCCACTTCACTCATCGAGACATGATATTTGTTGGCAATTTCAGCCACACGATCAACAATCAGAATATCACTATCTTTGGTACTGTCATACTTTTCAATCGCAATCTGATCAGTCTTATTGCGAAGCGTACCACTATCCCATCCCAGGTGTGCTAAATGACCAGCCGCTAATGGTGAAAATGGAATCAAAGACATCCCAAACTGGCGACACACTGGAATCAGTTCGCGTTCATCTTCACGGTATAACAGGTTGTAATGATTCTGCATTGTTGAAAACTGTGTCCAGCCATGTTCTTTAGCTATATTTTGCATATTATGCAACTGATAGCCATACATTGCAGAAGCACCTAAAGCGCGGACTTTTCCTGCTTTGACAAGCGAATCTAAAGCTGCCATAGTTTCTTCTATTGGGGTGTTATAGTCAAAACGATGGATTTGATATAAATCGACATAATCAAGACCTAGACGTTCCAATGAACCATCGATTTCTCTTAAAATGGCTTCTTTTTTGAGGTTGCCCTCATTAAAGAAAACTTTTGTGGCAACAACGATTCGATCACGAGGAATAGCTAAATCTTTGAGTGCTTTACCGATAAATTGTTCACTTGTCCCTTTAGCATAGTTATTAGATGTATCAATAAAGTTCACACCCATATCATAAGCATGAGCAATCATTTCTGTTGTTTCATGCTGTGACAATAGCCATTGATGACCACCTTTGATATGTTCACCAAAAGACAAACCACCAATACACAGGCGTGAAACTTCAATATCAGTTTGACCTAATTTGGCATATTTCATCTTTATTGCCTCCTGATTTCAATACCTAAAACACCATAATGTCGCTGCTTTTCTGGTGTATAGTAACGATCCATATCATGTGGTGATGCATCCTTAATTGTTTCCGAATCATAGCCACATTGAAGCAGCGGTAAATCACTATATAACGCTTCAAACGTCGGATAATGATGGAGGGCTATGACTTGTACATGAATTGTTTGTGAAGGATCATCTTTAAGGCTAAAAATAATCTCATCCCCAACCTTGATTTGTGAACGCTTCTCATCGTTTAGTCGCAGTTCAATCGTTTTCTGACCACTTTTGATCATCTTGAAAGGATGGTCAAACAACGTCATATTATGCGTCATTCTTATCTCCAGCTGTTACTACTTTGACTTCATTACCACTCTTTTTAAGATTTGTTTCAATTTGATCATCAAGAGCAAAGCGACGCACAAACATCAGAATCGCGATACAGGCAATTGAAATCAACATATTAACCGCATTTTCATGATCAACGATCAAACCTCTGGCAATCGCAAAGACTAATACTTCGACAACGCTCATCATTGAATGCTTGATCAGCATTCTGACAAATTCAACGATAATGATCAATGAGAAGCAGAATTCAAGCAGTTCATGGAAGCTTTCCGTGGTCGCTGGCATATTGGCGGCCATTGTGATTTGGCCTAAGAGTCTAACACTCCAGAAGAAGACGACGATACCTAAAAATGTCGCAATGATAATTTCAATAATATGGGTGCCTGTCATCAACAAATCAATCGCATGCATTTGTAGATATTTAAGCACCTGTTTAAATTTTTTATAAAGCACTACTCTCACCTCTTTTTCTAGAGTAACATATTTCACATGTTTTGCCTATAAATAAACCCCAATCCACAAAAGGATTGGGGTTTATTGTTTAAACAAGTGGGTCAATCATACTCAAAGCAACACGCTTTTTCGCTAAATCAACACCTATGACCCAGACATTAACGATATCACCGACATTGACAACATCCAGTGGATGGTTCACTTTTTTAGCTGCCAGTTTAGAACGATGGACAAGGCCATCATTTTTTAAGCCGATATCTACAAAAGCACCAAAATCAACAACGTTACGGACAACACCCTCAAGCATCATTCCTTCTTTAAGGTCTTCAATCGTCAAGATATCTGATTTAAGGACTGGAGCATCATATTCATCACGGGGACTGCGATGTGGTGACATAAAGGCATCAATCAAATCTTCTACAAGATAGTGATCCATATTCAAATCCTTCATGACCTTTGTCTGATCAACCATTGACAATGTCTTTTTCATTTCGTCACTGCCGATGGCATCTATTGTCATATCGACATAGTCAAGCAGTTTCAACGCATCCTGATAGTTATCAGGGTGAATTGGCGTTTCATCAAGCTTATTGCTGCCATCAAGGATTCTCAGAAATCCAACTGACTGTTCAAAACTCTTTGGTCCTAGTTTTGGTACCTTTTTGATCTGGTTACGATTCGTATAGGCACCATTGGCTTCACGGTAATTGACAATATTTTTGGCAGTTGTGCTGTTTAAACCAGACACATATTGAAGCAGTGACGGTGAAGCGGTATTGATATTGACGCCTACCTGATTGACAACTTTTTCAACCACGAAGTCAAGCTGTTCACCTAAACGTTTCTGATTCATATCATGCTGATACTGACCAACAGAAATAGCCTTTGGTTCAATTTTGACCAGTTCTGATAATGGGTCCTGTAAACGACGGCCAATTGAAACTGCCGAACGTTCTTCAACCTGATAATCCGGAAATTCTTCTTTCGCAATAGCACTGGCTGAATAAACAGAAGCACCAGCTTCAGAAACGATGGTATATTGAACTGGTAAGCCATAACGCTTGATCAGTTTGGCAATAAAGGCTTCGGTTTCTCTGGAAGCCGTACCATTACCGATCGCAATCAATTCAATATGATAGTCTTTGATCATTGACAGTAGCACATGTTCATCACGGGTATAATCTTTTTTCGGAATCGTGATATACACTTTATCGATAGCCAAAACTTTGCCAGTAGGGTCGAGGGCAGCAAGTTTACAGCCTGTTCTAAAGGCTGGGTCAACACCTAAAACGTAGCGATCCTTCATCGGTGGTTGCAGTAACAGCTTTTCCAGATTGCGGGAAAAGACAACAAGTGAAGCAGCTTCGGCTCTGTCTGTCAAATCGTGACGTACTTCACGTTCTATAGAAGGCAAAATAAGACGTTTTAAAGCATCTTTGACACAATCACTTATAAATGGCTTCACACATGTTGAACGATTCCAAATCAGCCCTTTAAGGATAAAATCGTGAAGACGATCTTCATCAACACTGACACTGACATTCAATACTTTCTCTTTTTCACCACGATTGATGGCAAGCACACGATGGTCAGGAATAAATTTTACACGCTCACTGTGGTCATAATACATCTCATAAATCTGCTTTTCATCTTCAGCATTGCGTTTAAGAGACGTATTGATCATGCCTCCGGAAAACATCTGACGTTTGACATGTTGACGGAATTTCGCATTATCGGCAATACTTTCAGCAATAATATCCTGAGCACCCTGAATGGCCTGTTCAAGAGTCAAATCGTCTTTGACATAGTCCTGAGCAAACCCTTCTACGCTGCCATAACGGGGATAGGTCATAATGAAATCAGCAAGCGGTTGTAAGCCGGCGGCTTTAGCGACCGTTGCTCTGGTTTTCTTCTTTTCTTTATAAGGACGATAATAGTCTTCAACAACAGAAAGCTGATCAGCTTTTAAGATCTGATTCTTCAATTCCGCTGTCATCATTCCTTTTTCTTCGATCAGACGAATGACGTCTTCTTTACGCTGCTGTAAATGGACGCTATATTCATAAACACTGTTGATTTCACGAATTTGATCTTCGTTCAAGCCACCAGTACGTTCTTTACGGTAACGAGCAATAAAAGGTACAGTAGCTCCTTCTTTAAGTAAATCTAATACAGCGCTAACCTGCTGGTCTTTTAAATGAAGTGTTTGCGCTGTCTGGTGAATCATTTGATCCATAAAGTCTCTCCTTGTAAAACGGTGTATTAGAAAAAAATAGGCCCTGATTCAATTGATCAGGAACATCTACCACTATACCATAAATATGGCAAAAAGTAAGGCTTTAATCGGTTGTTTCAAATATTGAACAAAAAGTCTTAAGGACTTTTTGCCCTTAAGACTTGATTGGTTATGAACGGTTTTTAAAATCTTCATCGATATCATCACACCATGAAGCATCAATATCACCGGTGAAACGATAATTTCTCACTGCTCTTTCTAGAGTTGCATAGTTTAAAGCGACACCCTTACTGTCATTATGGAACTGAGCAGCACGGTCGGCTTTAATCCCCATACGTCCTGCCTCTTTGGCGGCATCGATATTAGCACCCAGAAAAATAAATTCCCAGCCTTCTTCTTTCTTCTGATCAATCAATTTAGCGACCATTTCATAAGAATAATGTCTTGATGCATTTTCATAGCCATCTGTCATAATGACAACGATGGTATTGTCTGGTTTTTCAACATGCTTTTGAATTAAATCAATATCTCTGATGGTGAAGCCTACAGCATCTAACAGAGCCGTTGTACCTCTGACATAATAATCATCTGCGGTTAAAGGTTTGACCTTGTCAATAGTGAGACGATCATGGATTTTCATGATATCATGATCAAATAAAATGGTCGTAACAAAGGCTTGACCCTCAATATCTTTCTGTTTGGTAATAAAACTGTTGTAACCACCAATAGTATCATTTTCTAAACCTGCCATAGAACCACTGCGGTCTAAGATCATAATAATTTCTGTTGCTTTCATTGTTTGTTCCTCCTTCAATTGACAACTATAATTTACCGCATCAGAGATAAAAAAAGGTCGCTTTAAAAGCGACATTTTTTATCTGCTGCCTAAAAGTGGACAGTCATAATCAAACAATACGGCATTGATTTCGAAGATGTTGTATTCTCTCTGGAGAATGAAATATTCAACAATGATATCAAATTTTGAACTATGGGTAAGCGTATAGCCTGCATGAGCAAGTAAATCGATTGTTTCATCAAGATTAAGTTCCAGGGCAATCGCAAAAGCCAGGCAGGTCGATTTACGAGGCTGATAATCCGGATGGAGCTTGATTTTATTAAAAAGCTTACGGCTGATATTAGCTTTTTTATAAACATAAGCATCACTTAGACCACGACGATCAATATGATCAAGTAAAGCTTCAGCAAACGTATCATCTTTTTTACGTAACAAGTCATCTAAACTGAGTTCTTTTCCTACAGAATAAGAAAACGTTGTTGACGAAGCTGCAGTTTCACGATTCTCAAAGTCTTCTGCAATCGAAAATTCTACTGCTTCATCGACAGTTGCGTCACCTTGACGATATTTTTTAAAGCGAGGCTTTTTAGCTTTAGCAGGTCGTGGAGACTCTTTAGAGCGAGCATAGCGAGGACTTAAAAGATTAGAGGCAGCTTGCACATATTCACTGCGTACTAAATCGTCGACAAAGTTATCCTCAATGTAGCTTTGAACAGAGTTATGCAATCGTTGTGACAAACGAAAAGCTTCCTTATCAAAGACCACAAGAATCAAGTCCATGGTATGCGTCATACAAAAATCACTGACAGCATCAAGAACGATTTTTAAAGCGACTTCCTGTGGAAAACGATAAGTCCCAGCACCAACTAAAGGAAAAGCTAAAGATTTGATATGATGCTCATCAGCGAGCGCAAAAGCCTTGTCATAACACTGACGCAGCTTTTCCCTTGCATGATCATCAAACCAGGTCGGCGCAGCCATATGGATGACATATTTAGCCTTTAAATTATAACCTTTAGTCATATAGACATCGCCAACATCCATCAAACCTATTTCACGGCGGGCACGTAAAAGTTCTTCTCCGGCATATTGATGAATCGTCAAATCAGACCCACCAAGAATCTCGGGAACCGTGCTAGTCGTATTAATGATACATTCGGCATCAACTTCAGCTATGTTGTGACGTATAATTTGAAATGGCATTGATTGATCTCCTAATAAAGCCTATGTTCAGCTCGTTCAAGTTTGACCCAGGTATTATATCCCTGAATCTTCGTTAATAATTCATTATAGAATTCAGATAGTGTTGGATCAGCATCAATATCAGCTAAAGAGCTTGACAACTGCAACTGACGTTGTTGATGTGCATCGCGGGTTCTGTTGACTGACTGAGTCAAGACACGGGATTGTGCTTCAATCATATGAATATGGTCATAAATCATGCGTTGTTCATCTAACTGCTCCAGATTAGCTTCCAGATCGATCAGATTACCCGCAATGTGACCACGCATCAATTCCATATCGAATTGTGAATAAGCACCACCTTCACCATCTAAATGAGTACAAGTACGTTTATCAAGATAAGCATACATCGTCGCAACAGGGACAAGGGTCTGATACCTTTTATTAAGCAAATCAGCATCATAATACCTTTGACGCCAGCTAAGATACTCTGAATTGATACGTTGACATTTTGTCAATTCACCATTGTAGTAAGGAACCGTGACATCACTGTAATTGCGCAGCTGACGATCAATATCATCGATTTGACGGTTGTTCTCACTGATTTTATTGTTGTAGAGCATCTTGGCAGCCTGATCTTTTCGCTGTCTGACACCACGCTGATGAAATAGCGAAAGAATTAATGGAACCCCCACCAATAGCGCTAAAATCGTACGCAAAGTACCAAAGCGTTCAGCAGACCATGCAACCGGCATTGTCAAAGCATCAAAATTGAACATTGATAATACCACGAATAGAATGAATAAAATCACTGATATGAAGAACGACCCGCCAAGCCAGGCACCAAAATCAAACGATGTTGTGACCTGAGAACGCTGACGACGTAAACTGTCATTTTGCTGATTGAGATGCATACGCTGTGTGCTCAATTGTTGGTATCTGTATTTTGCCTGTTCCAGCAATGTTGACAACTGTTTTTGCATTAATTCCAGATGATAACGTCCATATTCTATTTCGGCAGCATTAGCCATATACTGATGGATGTAATCATAGTCTGACTGAGTTGAAATATGGCGAAATTTCTGACCGCAGGCAGGACAGTACAAATCATCATCCTGCATGATAAATCCACAATATGCGCATTTTTTCATTGACTTCTCACCTACTCTCAATTTCATTACCTAATATATCACAAGTAATTGTCTACATAAATAAAGAAATCCTTAAAAAACAAAGTGTTTTCGTTTAAAAAGAAACCAAAGCAAAACAAAAGCCTGTATGATCTTAAAGAGGAACAAATCATACAGGCCTAAGTATTATCAAATATTGTAACTGCTGACATGTTTCCTTTCTTTATTGAGGATTATAAAAAGTCAAACAATGTCCCTATCAAGTCACAATATTTTCCCCAGTGATTGACTGCCAGTATCAATCTCTATCAAGAGTTTTTCTTTGTGTTAAATGTCATAATTACAGTTCATCTGATGAAAAGCCCTTTCTCCTTCTTCACCAGATGCCACAAAATAGCTCTGTGGTCTATACTTTAAAGCAATCAATTCTTTCGCTCCCTCCTATCTCCCACATATGATTACTAATCACTTTAAAGTATCATGAGATGGTCGTACTTTCTGGCAAATCTTCGTCCTTTTTTGACCTTTATTTGAGCCATCAGACAAGCGCTTTTCAAGGCAAAATGTGGGCGAATTTAAGTACATAATCAGACTATTAAAAAAAGTCAAAAAAAAATAGATTTCACCCACGAAATGCACGATTTTTGCATGAGTGACAAGATTTTGTAGGCTACCGACAACATTTTGCCTTATTTGACAAGTTTTGAGTTTGTCTTTTTTGTCATCTTTTTAGGGCTTTTTTGACGAAAATCAAGCCACTTTCAAGCATCAAAAAAACCACATCAACGATTGTGATGTGGCTTTATTTTTATTTGTTTGCGGCAATCATTAATTCTGCAATTTTCTGTGAGAAAGCAACAGGATCTTCGATTGTGAAACCTTCAATTAAGAGGGCCTGATCATACATCAACGAAGCATAGTCATTGATCTTAAGAGGCTGAGTTTCATAAACAGATTTAAGTGCTTCAAAGACTGGATGATTTGGATTGATTTCCAGATTTCTACCAGCTTTGACTTCCTGAGCATCTGGCATCGCATTGAGGACTCGTTCCATTTCGAAAGAGACACCTTCTGTTGATGACAGACAAACAGCTGCAGATTTTAATCGTGATGATAATTTGACATCTTCGACTTTTCCATCCAGGGCTGCTTTGATGGCTTCAATTAAATCTTTGTTTTCTTCAGTTGCTTCTTCGAGTGCTTTCTTTTCTTCATCAGTATCGATGTCTAAATCTCCCTGAGTGATGTTCTTGAATGACTTACCATCGTAATCTCTCATCATCTGGAAGCAGAATTCATCAACATTGTCGGTGAGATAAAGGATATCGAAACCTTTGTCTTTAACTGTTTCAACCATTGGCAGCATATTGAGCTTGTCAACTGATTCACCAGAAGCGAAATAGATTTCCTTCTGTGTTTCTGGCATTGCATCAACATATTCACGTAAAGTGATCATTTCACCTTTAACAGCTGAATGATACATCAATAAATCCTGAAGTTCTTCTTTGAGCATACCATATGACTGATAGATGCCGAATTTTAACTGGATACCGAAGTTTTCAAAGAATTTGATATAGTCTTCACGATCCTTATTAAGCATATCTTTGAGTTCTTTAGTGATACGCTTTTCAATACGATCAGCAATCACTTTCATGGAACGGTCATGCTGTAACATTTCACGAGAGATATTTAAGTTCAAATCCTGTGAGTCAACAAGACCACGAACGAAACGGTAATGTTCAGGCACTAAGTCTTTAGCTTTATCCATAATGAAGACACCACGAGAATAAAGTTGTAAGCCTTTTTCATATTCAGAGCTGAAATAGTTCATTGGTGTTTTTGAAGGGATGAATAATAATGAGTCATAAGAAACAGCACCTTCAACTTTATTATGCATAACTCTTAGTGGGTCTGAGAAATCACCAAATTTAGATTTATAGAATTCGTTGTATTCTTCATCAGTGATATCTTTCTTCATACGTTTCCATAAAGGTACCTGTGAGTTCAATGTCTTATTTTCAATGACATCTTCGTATTCATCAGTTTCTTCATTTTTCACAGAAGTTGTGACATCCATTTTGATTGGATAATGAACATAATCTGAATATTTCTTAATCAGATGTTCGATTTCATACTGCTGTAAGTAGCGGTCATAATCTTCATCTTCAGTATTGTCTTTCAGATAAAGGTTGATCTTTGTACCATGATGTGGCAATGATGTTTCAAAGATTTCATAGCCGTCAGAATCATCACTGACCCAGACATAAGCCTGGTCTTCACCATATTTCTTAGATAGAACTTCGACTTTATCAGCAACCATGAATGCACTGTAGAAGCCAACACCAAACTGACCGATGATATCGACATCTTCAATACCTTCTTCTAAAGCATTTTTGAATTCACTTGAACCACTATGAGCAATTGTACCTAAATGTTCTTCTAATTCTTCCTGATTCATACCAATACCATTGTCTTCAATTGATAAGACACGTTTGTCACGATCAACAGTGATATTGATTGTTAAATCATCACGTGAGATTCCAGGAATATGCTCGGTTAAAACTTTGTAATATAATTTATCTTCCGCATCACTGGCATTGGAAATCAATTCTCTTAAGAAGATTTCTTTATGTGTATAAATTGAATTGATCATTAAGTCTAACAAGCGTTTAGACTCAGCTTTAAATTCCTTTTTTGCAGGCATTTTATATTCCTCCTTTGTTTAGCACTCATGTAAGATAAATGCTAAAAGTATATTACACCTATCATTTAGCACTGTCAAGGAACAATTGCCAATATTTGCATCAGTATACGTCTGTCACCCTCAACTTCAGGGCATACAAAAAGAGATGTCGCACAATGACTCAGTCGTTGTGTCGCATCTCTTCATGACTTCTTATTTATTTTTAGAGCCTTTCTTATTACCAGAGAAAGAATTACTCTTTAAAGTTGAACTCTTGTTGTAGCGTTCAAGACCATAACGTTTATTCTTTTTTAACTCATTGTATTTAATATTTTTAACTTTACCTTTAGAAGTTAAATAAATACCACTGCCACTGCAGCTGTTAACAGTATTGTAATTGATCTCAGTAACTGTTGTCTTAGTGACATAGATACCATGAGAGCCACTGCTTTCAACAGTATTGTAAGAGATATCACTGCTCTTGCCTGAACCCTGGATGGCAATACCTTTGCCTTTTGAAGCAGTAATCGTATTACCTTCAATGGCATCAATTTTAGAACCAGAACCTGTAACTAATACGCCATAATCACCATTTGAAGAAATCTCGTTACCGTTATCCTGATCACCAAAGTCAGCGATACGACCTTTGCTGGAAACTTGAACGCCTCTTGTCTTACCTTCAATCGTATTGCCTTCAGCTTTAGAAGTAATAGCACCTGAAGAGGTTAAAGCTAAGCCAACTTTCTTGGTTGACTTGATGGTGTTGTTTTTAAGAACATCAATAGCGCTGCCAGAAGCAGAAATATGAACACCATAATAAGCTTCAGATACGATTGTATTTGAACTAACTTCATCTAAAGCAGATTTGCCATAAACAACTAAACCAATGCTGACTTTACCAGTTTTTTCATCATTACCTTTGACGTAGACAGAATTGCTTTTGATATTGCCACCACTGACATAACCAGTTGTTGTTGAAGAACCACTGCCAGCTTTATATTCTTTGGCATTATTACAATAAATACCATGGCCATTGAATGGTGAAGAACTTGAACCAATACTATTGTCTATAACATCAACATCACCACTTGCGACATAAATAGCGCGTGTGTAATTACCAGTGATTTTGTTGCCACTGATTTTTGAATTATCAAAGCCAAATGCCCAAATGGCAGGATCAGTTGCAGCTAAAGTATTCTTAAAAGTATTATTTGTGATTTTGATATTTGTGTTGTGATAGCCATTAACAGTATGGTGATTACCGACACCTGATGGATAATCCTTAAACTGACAGCCATCAATAGTGATATTTTTGCATGGTGTTTTGTCTGATTTGAATGTCCCGTTCCAATTACAGTTTGCACCATTATAAGCGATATCTAATTGAATAGCTTCATGATCACTCTTAGTGTCGCCACTCTTTAATGTCCAGCCGGTAAAAGTACAATCAGATACAGTCGAATTGCTGCAGCCACATAATTCAATTAAGTGTGCCCCATAACAATTCTTAAAACTGACATCACTGAATTTGACATTATCTGCATGTCCGAAGTTGACGACATTATAACGTGAGCCAAAGTCTCCGCCACTACCATCAAGGGTCCCATTCTTGATTGTAATGTTTTCTGAAAGACCATAACCACCTGCTGACTGATTCCCCTTTGAGTCAGCATTTTGAACAAGATTTTTCATTTCACCATGGCGTACTAAAGTTGCACCATTAAGATTTAGCGTTGTATTAGAACGAATCTTAAGCGCACCGCCACTTGATTTTGCGATGTAGTAAGTACCAGAACCACTGATTTTAACAGTCAAAGGACTGCCTGAAGTTGCTGAAGAAGCTTTGTCCAATGCTCCCTGCAACGCTTTATAGTTATCATAAGCAGCGCCTTTGCCTGTTTCTAACGTGACCGATACAGAACTTGCAGCCTTGACTGTTGCTGTACTTATCAACAATGCTCCAAAAACCATACAGCTGACAATAATTGACTTTAGCAAGTATCGAGCTTTTTTAGTCATGTCAGACTTCCTCCCCATTTGGTTTGATTCATTGATTACAGACGTTAGAAAATTCTGTATTTTCATTAATGATTTTTCGATATTTCACAATTAAAACGTTTACATATATAAATATAACATAGAAGCTCTATTTTTTAAAGGCTTTCAAGAAATATAATGTCCTTTTTTGACAAATTTCGTGTTTTAATTGATTTTGTTTATGTTTATCATAAATATCATTTCTATTTCTTAGATTTTGCCCTTTGTTCCAACATTTTTTCATTTCTTAATCTTGCGATTTTATGCTATATAACATACAATTTTATATAAGGAAGTGATTACATGTGCAGCCAATTTTCGTATTTTCCTATCGTTGAGCCAATATCAGCAAGTAGAGAGGAATGTTCCTCTTCGCCAATGATAGAGAAAGCAAAAAAGCTTTGTCTTAAAGCGCATGAAGGACAATTTGACAAAGCTGGTAACCCCTATTATACACATCCTTTTTTTGTTGCTTCACTAGTCAAAACTGAAGATGAAAAATGTGTAGCTTATTTACATGATGTGATTGAAGATACGTCTTATACACTTGAAGATATCGCTGCCTTAGGCTTTAATAATGAGGTCTTAAGAGCTCTCTCACTTATGACCCATGACCCTCATGTCCCCTACATGGATTATGTTCTGGAAATACGTCAGAACCCTATTGCCAGGGTTGTTAAAATAGCTGATTTAACCCATAATAGTGACCTTTCAAGAATCTCCCATGTACGACAAATTGATCTGGATCGTTTGCGTAAATATCGTATCGCTAAGGCACTTTTAAACGACGATGAAATGGTTGATGACAGCTATCATAAAATCATTCCTTTAACTGAGCATTCGAAGCTGACAATGGTATATGACACAAAATCAAAGGTTGAATTTTATAAATTAACATCAGCGAAAATCTGTTATCGATTGACATCTGATCAGATTGCCTGTCTTTATGAACGAATCAAAGTGCCTGGACTTTCTCTGTATGAATGCCTGAGCAATGAACTGACTCACAATCAAGATTTCATCACCAACTTACTCGTAGGTGATAATTAATCAAAAGTACAAATTCTAAGCAAATAAAAAAGGTGGCGAACCACCTTTTTATTATTTCATAAACTGAGCTAATGTACTAAGCAAAGCACTGCCATCTACTTTAGCACTATTAGTTGTACCACCAGACATCTGTGACATGATGCCCATGATATCATTCATGTCGATTCCATCTGATAAATCAACTTTAGCTGCTGGCTTTTTGGCTTTGCCACTTGCTGCAGCAGAAACTGTGCTCAATAAAGCTGGAGCAATATTATTCAATACAGAGCTAACCTGATTTGTTGTCAGACCACTCTGAGCTGCCATAGTTTTAACCTGAGCATCAGCATTGTTGCCGAGAATGTGACCAATAATCTTAGCACCATCAGCTGTATCTGCACCAGCTAACTGTTTCTGAACTGAATCATCAGTTTTATGCTGAGATAAAGCATTGACTAATGATGCAGCACCATTCTTAGCTTTAGAATTTGCCGTTAAAGCATAAAGCAACATTGGAATGGCAATTCTTAATAATTTCTTGATCTGTGGTCCAGATAAGCCAGTGTTAGATGATAACTGATTAACACTATCATTTGAAGTTAAACTACCTGTTAATAAACTCAATAAATTCATAATTGTCTCCTCCTTAAAACCATTATAAATCAAAAAGACGATTAGTGACTAATTTTTATATCGATAACGAAAATAAACTACACCATTGATGATTTCTGAGCTAATGAGTTCATAGGATTGTAAGGCTGCCTGATGGAATAAAAGACCACACTTGGCTCCACCAATGGTTGGAGACTGTACCAGACTCAACTCATCGATAACACCTTCACGTTCAAAAGCACCATTGATGACACTGCCACCTTCTAGAAGTAAAGTGTCAATACCAAATAATGTTTTCAACTTATAAAGTGCTAAAGGCAAGTCAAGGTCATCATCACCGCAAATGATATATGAAACGCCAATACTTTCAAGATAAGCAAGATAAGCATCACTTGCCTGGTAGGTTACAACTTCAATGATGTGTCGCTGATCATACCCAGGATCCTCATCATAAATCATACCATCACGCCAGCCTAAGCTTCCTTTACGGTCAAACGCTACAGCATAACATCCCGATTGACTGGCGATAAAGTCTGTACGTTCAACTGGAACATCTTTAAAAGGCGCTAAATCAGGTTCATAACCTTGGGTAAAACTGCCCATCATTGTCACTTTGCCACAAGCAAAAGCTTCTGCTTTAAATTGACGATGAAGATCAAAATAAAGTTCATCGATTTCATCAGGTTGACTTCTAAGAAAGTCACCTGTCACATTACCATCGATGGACATAACCATATGACAAATTATATAAGGTCGATTCATACAGACATCCTCCTTTTTACATTTTATATAAACAACGACTCATGATAGTCATTAAACGAATAAATGTCTCATGAGTTAAATGTAACATACTTTTTAAATAATAGACAGTCTATAAAACCTTTATCTTTTTTTAAGATTAACGATAGCATTTATCATGTACAATAAAGATAGAAATTTTTCTCAGAAAGGATGATATAGACATGTTGTTTTCAATTAAGCGCTCTATCACTTTATTACTACTATCATTAAGTTTGATCCTTACTGGTTGCTCCTCTTCACCTGCTGCAATTAAAAAATATGAAGCTCAAGACATCGTCCAAAAATATGATGGTGATGTTGAAGAATTTTTGAACAGTGAAGATTATTTAAAATGGCTTGATGAATATGGTCAGTCTACTGAAGCATCAGTAAAACTACAAAAAAAGATGAAGCATTTCTATACTTCAACATTGCCTGTATTACTTCAGGCAGATACAAAGAAGAATATGGTTTATTCTCCTCTCAACATTTTCTTCGCTTTAGCTATGCTTGCTGAATGTGCTGGCGGGGAAACACAAAAACAGATTTTATCATTGCTTGGAGTATCTTCTACTGATGAACTCAAAGAGATGGTCAAGACACTTATGTATGCCAACAGCGTTGATAATCCTGTCTTAGCATCAAAGCTCGCCAACTCCTACTGGCTCAGTAACGAAGGCAATTACAAGGAAGATGTCCTCAATACCCTTGTCAAAGATTATTACGCTTCTTCATATATCGGTGATATGAAAGATGGAGCTTATATCAAAGAGATGAAAAAATGGCTCAATGAGCATACTGGTGACCTCCTCAAAGATTCTGTTGATGGTCTCACCGTTGATCCTGCGACAATTATGGAAATAATGTCAGCAATCTATTACAAAGCTTCATGGAATGACGGCTTCACAACTAAGATGACAAAAACATTCCATGGTGCTAATGGGGATACTGATGTTGAAATGATGATGCGTACTGGTCAAATGGATTATTATGCTGATCCAGATTTTAAAGCTGTTATGATTCCTTTATCTCATTCTGGTTCTATGTATTGCTTCAAAGTGAACAAAGGTACATCTATTGAAGACCTGACAAAAAATCAGAAAGTCATTGATCTTATCAACGGCAGTGTAAAAGCTGATTATAGACGCGTTGAATTGACAGTTCCAAAATTTGATGTTGATGCCAATATCGATTTGACGGATTCGTTGAATACCCTTGGTGTCGTTGATGCTTTCACTGATCAAGCAAACTTTAAACCATTGACTGATGATGCAGTGATCCTTTCACAGGCAGAACATGCAGCCCGCGTGACTGTTGATGAACAAGGTGTAACAGGTGCTGCTTATACAATCTTTGGTATTAAAGAAAGCTCAATAATGATTGAAGATGTGCCAATCAACTTCACGTTAGATGAACCTTTCTTGTTCGTTGTGACTGGTGCTGATCATTCAATCTTATTTAGTGGTACTATTTTCGATTTATAAAATAAGCTCATTCCAATCAAAGCAAACTAAAAAAGTTGTCTCTCATGACAACTTTTTTGTGGTTTTATCATTTATTGATGAGCTTCATCATATCCCTTTAAAATCGCAAAAGATGAGCTTGTGCCAATACGGGTAGCACCAGCATCAATCATGTTTGCGCATTGTTCCCAGGTACGAACGCCTCCGGCAGCTTTGACACCAACTTCATAACCTACAGTTTCTTTCATCAGACGTACGTCTTCAACAGTGGCGCCACCAGTGCCAAATCCAGTGCTTGTTTTAATGAAGTCAGGTTTAACCGCTTTGGCAATTAAAGCCAACTCTTTGATTTCTTCTTTTGACAGATAACAGTTTTCAAAAATAACTTTGATGATTTTATGATGCTTATGGCATAACTCAACCATGGCTTCCATTTCTGCCCTAATAGCATCATAGCGATGCATAATGGCATCCCCAACGTTAATGACATAATCGATTTCATCAGCGCCATCATCAATCGCATTTTTAGCTTCAGCTAATTTTGATGCCGTTGTCATTTGACCTAAAGGAAAAGCGATGGCAGCTCCGACATGAATATCAGTATCCTTCAATAGCTGATGACAATATGCTACTGGTGCCGAATTGATGGCAACCATGGCTGCATGAATCTGTTTAGCTTCATCAGTAAGTCGTTTAAAATCTTCATCAGTTGCGTTTGGTTTCAGATTCGTATGATCAAATAGTCTTGATAATTCTTCTCTGGTAATAGTTTGACTGTTCATAAATACCTCGCTTATAAATGGTCTAATGCATAATGAATAGCTTCTGCAAAGCCACCATCCTGACAACGAGAAACAACATGATAGGCATGTTTTAAAATCCCTTCATCACTGTTGCATGGGGCAAAGGAATAAGGAAAACATTCAAAAAGTGATAAGTCATTCATACCATCACCTAAGACGATGACTTCTTCTTTTGTGATGCCCTTTTTCTTAATGACCTCCTCAAGAATAAAACCCTTCTGTGCACGGACATTCGTCACTTCAACATTATCAGAGAAAGATGATAAGTAAGAAATACCAGGAATCTTTTCTAATAATTCATGGGAAGGCAAACATTTTGTTTCATCTTCATGAAAGGCTTCTACCTTGATGATTTCATGATTCTCTGCTAAAAAAGCATCCATGTCTTCGATTTTCTGCAGGTGACAACATGGCATATCGCTGCGTGATCCACCAGGTTCAAAATCCGCTAAAGATGCATCAAATCGAGCATGGCAACGACGGGCAAACATGATACGTACATATTCAGGTTCGTAACAAGTATAAAAGCCATCGGTCATGTAAACCATGTAAGGTATGTCTAATTGATGAAAGATTGATAATACATCTTTAAAGACACTTTTATCCATGTAACAGCTCATGAGGACTTCATCATGTTCATCACGATATTCCGCACCATTACCAACAATCGCTGAACATTGAATATCAAATGGTTTAAGAACAGGACGAATACTGGCTATATCACGACCGGAAGCAATCGCAAATTCAATCCCCTGTTTTTGCATCTGGTGAATGATATCCACATCTTCCTGACGGATTTTGCCTTTATATAATAGAGTGTTGTCTAAATCACTGGCAACCAGTTTAATCATAAAGGATCCTTATAATGCCTTGTCAAAGACATCTTTGACATGCGCTTTGACTGCTGCATAGTCATGACTAGGTGAACATTCATAGACTTTCACTTCATCAATATAGAATGTTGGAACATAGTAATAATCATAAGAATCAGCTAATGCCACTTCAACATTTTCGTTGATTTGTGTCATAGTGATGTCACGATATTTATCTTCTTTTTTGAGTTCATCAATAGCTTTAAAAGCATAACGGCAATAAGGACAGCCATTCATATAAAACATTTTAATGTCTTTCATTGTCTTTCCTCCATTATTAAATAATTTCAATTGATTTAAATAGTAAAAAGCTGACCACAGTCAAGACAGCGATAACCTTCACTGCCATCACTGTTGACAATTTCAACAAC
This sequence comes from Erysipelotrichaceae bacterium, assembly GCA_017633115.1. Lineage (GTDB taxonomy): Bacteria > Bacillota_I > Bacilli_A > Erysipelotrichales > Coprobacillaceae > RGIG9341. The sequence goes on from JAGBPZ010000071.1 coordinate 52,455, forward strand.
GTTGACACTTTCACAGTAAGGACATCTGATTGGATTCACAAAGAATGTGCCCGCGATAAGGTCTTCTGGATAATCAATACCTTCTGCTTCAAAAAGCATCATTACATCAAATAAACTTTCACATCTATAAGCTTTCATTGCGATTCTCTTTGGCAATGTTTTTACGAATTCTTCTAGTTCCATTCTTTAAAATCCTTTCTTTTTTATGGCTCAAAGTATACCATAAACATTTTATTTCGTCATTGTATATGCATTTCACATTTTTTCAAGCAGAGAGGGGATCTCTGCTAATGTCGTTACCCGAAGATCGACATCTTCTCCATTTGAATAACGATCATAACGATCAAACAAACAAGTCTTGATGCCTGCTTCACGTCCTCCGGCCATATCTGAAGTCAATGAATCACCAATAATGATGATTTCATCTTTTTCAAATGGAATTCGTTGAAAACAGTAATCAAAGAACTCAAGTAGCGGTTTTTGATAACCAACTTGTTCAGATACAAAAACATCATCAAAGTAATGAAGCATATTGGCCTTCTCTAAACGATTGAGTTGTTGCTTATATGGTCCATTGGATACGACATAAAGATGATAGTGTCCATGAAGTGCCTCAAGTAATTCATAACTGCCTGTTACTGGAATCCCACAATCAAAGAGATAACGACGGAAATAGTCTTCAAAGACAGCACCATCAAAATCTATATCAAAAGCTTTAAATATGCGCTGCCAGCGAAACTCACGTAATTGTGGCAATGTCAGTTCACCACGCTCGATTTCCTGCCATAGTGCTCCATTGATACGGTTGAATGTGGCAATCATCCAGTCTTCATATGGTCGTAATCCAAAGTAGGCAAAACCATCCTTCATCGCCTCGATACAAAAACCTTCAAAATCTAACAAGGTATCATCAATATCTATTAAAACAGCTTTAATCATTATGAGGATCCTTTCTAAGACGCATTTTGATATGAGGAATACCATCTTCATCAAATGGCTCACCAAAGCTTTTAAAACCAAGTCGTTCATAAAATCCCTCAGCGTAACATTGAGCTTCTATATAAATTGAGGTGATTCCTGCTTTCTTAAAACATTCATCAATACCTTTCGCCACGATTTGACGTCCAAGTCCTACACCTCTAATGCGCGTCAAAACACGTCCAATCTGCATCGTCGTGTCATCTCTTTGGAAAAAGCGAAGATAGGCATTGATTTGCCCATTCTCTTCTATCCATAAATGAGAGCTTTGAGGATCGAGATCATCGATATCTGCGTAAATGCAGGATTGTTCAATGATAAAAACTTCTTCACGCACTTTTAAAATGCGATAGAGTTCATCAACACTCAGTTCAGAAAAGTTTTTACAATAGTGCATAATGTTTCGATCCTCCTTTTCAAAAAAGCCCTCTGTTTATACAGAAGACTCCTAACTTTCAATACAATCAAATACTGTCCATGGATATTCATCAGGCGGTGATATTTTAAACTCGACTCGTCGATGATGATCAATAAAGGACAATTCACAATGACATAAGGCAAGATGATTTGCTTTCACACGTGAACCATATTTCCCATCGCCAACAAGAGGCATTGCACGGGCTGCAAACTGACATCTGATTTGATGGAAACGTCCCGTCTTAAGCTTGATTTTAACCAAAGACAAATCATTGGCCTGATTATAGGCTAACCTTTGATAAGATAGACGAGCCTCTTTGACACCTTTACGTTGACGTTTAACAACATAGGATTTACCCGCACGACGATCACGATAGAGATAATCAATCATCTCACCCTGATCATCAATCAAGCCTTTAACGACTGCAAGGTAGGTTTTATGCAGCTGCTGCGATTGGATTTGTTGCGATAAATCATTCGCAAAGGTTTTGTTTTTAGCATAAACAAGTAATCCCGAGGTTGGCGTATCGAGGCGATGGACACAATAATAAGTGGCATCATCATTTAAGGCAGCCGCAACACCATGTTCAGCTTCAATACCCGCTGGTTTATTAATGACAATATAGTCATCCGTTTGGGCAATAATATTAATCTTCGTCAAATTCATAGACATCCTGGAAGTGTTCTTTGAAGATTTCAAAAACACCCTCTAAGATTTCATCGCTTAAATCGCCATCAAAGACTACTTCGTCACCATCAGTATCTTCAATTTTGACGATAATGACATCACCCTGATCATCATCTGTCACAGGTAAAAAGACACCATATTCATTATTGTCATAAAAAACTGTATCCTGTAACTCACATTCAAAAGTTGTGCCATCTTCATTTTCAAAGACCATTAATAAATTATCTTCAATCATTTGTCTGTCTCCTAATCTTCTACACCTTCAAGCATATCATCCATATGACTGCGTAAGTAACGTGAAAGTAATCCGTGATAATTATTTGTTTGATTCAGATTGATAAATGCTTCATCAAAATAATAAAGCGCATATTGATCATAGATGCGATCATAAACATCTTCAAAATCTTCATCATCATCCATGTCGATATTAAAATCATCCATATCAAGCTGACTGCTCATAAAGAAACTGCGGTAAAGGTTGGCATAATCATGGCCGCCAATTGTGTCAAGACATTGTGGCACTAATGGTACGAGACCAGGTTCTTCAATCAAGAAGTCACCAAAGCGTTCATCGAGGCAGCTGTCACCTAAAGTATCGAGAACATAATAAACTGTCTGCACCGGATTCAGGGCTTCGAGAATCTCTTCATCTTCCTCAAAATCTTCGGTAATACGATAGACCTTTTGGGACAATGCCACCAACATTTCATCGTCATCAAGCGCGAGAATGTCATCTTTTGTAGCATGAACATAAGCGTCTTCTTCCTCGTGATCCCTACCATCGACAAAAGCTTTGACGTCTTCCATGATATCATTGATCATCATGTTAGGATCAAAATTGCCTTCTTCCATTTGTTTCTTATATTTTTCTTGTGATTGACGTAAAAATTCTTGAAATTTTGGGTCATCCATATGTATCACTCCTCGAGCCCTATTGTATCAAAACCAATAATAAATGAAAAGACAAACTAAAAGCGCCAGATATCCTGACGCTTTGAATAAGATTAAGCTAAATCTTCACCATTACTGCCAAATGCTTTTGCAGCCCAGGCAAATGATTTCTTAGGTACACGACGTAAATCTCTTAAGTCGGTATCAGTTCTATTGACGAAGACGAAACCATAACGTTTAGCGACTTCACAAGATGATGAAGGGATATCAATTGGACCCCAAACGATATAACCAAGACAATCAACGCCATCTTCAAACATAGCCTGTTTCATAGCTTCGATATGGTTGCGGTGGTATTCGATACGATAATCATCATTAACTTCGCCATTTTCATCAAGTTCTTCACGAGCACCCATACCATTTTCAAGAATGAAAACTGGCATTCTATAACGCTGATACATATCACATAAGATCCATCTTAAACCAACAGCATCTTTTTCCCAGCCCCATTCAGTGGCATCAAGATGAGGATTCTGAATGATATGATCTTCGATACAGTCATTAAATGGACGTTCGTAATCAAATGTACCTTCAGTTAAAGTATTTGAACGATAGTATGAGAAGCAGAGGTAGTCAACAGTTGATTCAAGCATTAATTCTTCATCGCCTTCTTCCATTTCTGGATACCAGCCACGATTCTTTAAATAAGTTGTCCAATATGCAGGATATTTACCAGTTGCCTGTACTTCAACAACCCACTGAGAATGATAGTTGTAAGCCTGCTGACAGAAGAGATTGTTTTCTGGAGTCATAGTTGCTGGATAGTAATTAGTAACAGTTGTCATACCACCCATTTTTGCATCAGGTACCATTTCATGTAAAAGTTTAGTTGCTTTACAATGAGCAATCATAACATTATGAGCAACCTGGTAAAGGTGAGCAGCTTCGCTCTTACCTTCTGGTACATCATAAGCATTAGAGACTCTGATGAAAACTGAATGAAGATTCTGTTCATTGAAAGTCATCCAATGTTTAACACGGTCACCAAAACGTTCATAACAAACTTTTGCATAACGAGCAAATAAATCAACAACAGTTCTTGAAGCAAAACCGTTATACTTCTTAACTAAGTGAGCTGGCATATCGAAATGAACAAGAGTGATCATTGGTTCGATACCTGCAGCTAATAACTTATCAATCAAATCACTGTAGAACTTAACGCCTTCTTCGTTAACTTCATCATCACCATTAGGAATGATTCTGCTCCAGCAGATTGAGAAACGATAGAAGTTGAAGTTCATTTGACGCATTAATTCGATATCTTCATCATAGCGATGGTAAGCATCGATTGCGACTTTCCAGTCGGCATGACCTTCTGGTGTTGGTGTAATGTCATAAATACTAACGCCTTTACCGCCTTCGTCCCAGGCGCCTTCAGTCTGGAATGATGATACGCTGCCACCCCAGAAAAATCCTTTTGGTAATTGTTTGTTCATGTTTGTTTCCTCCATTATAAAGTTGTCATCATAACTTCAAGCTGTCCTTCATAAACAACTTCGTCAACATCACTACAGATTACAAAGTTATCGCCTTTCACAGCTTCTTCACCATTAATTGTACCATGACCTTCAATAACAGTTAATAGCTGGAATGGGTTATTATTTTTAATTACTGCTTTGGAAGTGACATCAATTCTATAGACTGATAAGTAGTCGCTCTTGACGAAGCGATGGATGATATAACCATCATAAACTTCTTCCTTTTCAGCATTCGTTTCACCAATGATTGCAGGACATTTTGTGACTGCAACTGCCTGATCGATATGGAGTTCACGTTCCTGACCATTGTCATCTTTACGATGATAATCATATAGACGATAAGTGATATCAGATGACTGCTGAGCCTCATAAACCAGGGTTCCAGCACAGATTGCATGAATTGTGCCAGCTGGAATGAAGAAGAAATCACCTTTCATGATTGGGAATTTATTCAACAAACCATCCCAGTCATCACGTTCAATAAAGTCTTTAAGTTCTTCCTTTGTTTCAGCATGATGACCTACGATCATGTCTGTCCCCTGTTTGGCGTCGAGAATATACCATGCTTCTGTTTTACCCAATGAGTTTTCATATTTGCTTGCATAGTCATCATCAGGATGAACCTGTACAGATAAATCATCAGAAGCGTCAATGAATTTGATCAATAATGGGAATTCTTTGCCTTCGATGTTACCGAACAATTCACGGTGCTGATCGAATAATTCTGCAAGAGTCATGCCTTTGTATTCACCATTGACAATTGTACTTGGACCATTCTTATGACCTGAGATAACCCAGGCTTCACCAGTTTTGTTGCTTGGAATAGGATAATTATATAAATCTTTTAATCTATGACCGCCCCAGATTTTTTCTGAAAGAGCAGGTGCCATTCTTAATACATGTGCCATTTGTTACTTCCTCCTTGCTTGATTGTATTTTACAATGACACTGTTTTTTTGAAAAGAGATTAACCTTTTGAAGAACATTTGTTTCATATTTTTAAGGTGTTTTTTTTCGTTTATGAAACCACGTTTCATCCAATGAAACAAAGTCCTGATTCAAACCCTTTTTAACCCCTGAATTCTTTAAATATCTGCCACTTTTATTCTTTTAAAGGGCATTTTTCGGTATAATATAAAAGGGTGATCAATGATGAATCTGACAAAGAAACTTGAACTCATGCAGGATATGACAGAGTCGGAAAAGACAATCAGTCATTTTATTCTCGATCAGGGCATGGAAGTCCTGTCACTAAGTGTGAAAGACTTAGCGAAAGCAACCTATACTTCACCAGCGACCGTTGTCCGTTTGACAAAAAAGTTAGGACTTGATGGCTATAATGATTTTAAAATTAAATATTCGGCTGAATTACAAAGTACTCTTCACACTTCTGGGGTCGATGTCAATTTCCCTTTCACTGAATATGACTCAGCGCAACAGGTTGTCCATCAGATGGCGACCATGACAAAAGAAGTCATCGATGATACCTTGCAGTTGATTGATTACGTCCAGCTTGATCGTGCTGTCAAATTGATTCTTCAGGCTGAATGCATCGATATCTATGGAGTGGGCAATACAATCAGTGCTGCTTTGACTTTTCAGCATGAACTGACCCGTATCGGACGCAATGTCAATATGCGTCTGATGGCAGGAGAACAGCACTTTTTAGCCCAGACGTCGAATCCAAAACATGTCGCTGTTGTGATTTCCTACTCAGGTGAAACCAGTGAAGTTATTCGTACAGCAAGAATTCTTAGTGCCAGCCATACCCCTATAATTGCCATCACATCAATTGGTGATAACCGTCTCTCCCGTTTAGCGACCGTCACCCTTAACGTCAGTTCCCGTGAAAAACTGTACAAGAAAATCGCCCCATTTGCTTCAACGATTTCTATCAATTATATGTTGAATTTACTTTTCTCTTTAACATTTAAAAATGATTATGATGTCAACCTTGACTGGAAATTACGATTTGACCGCATGACCGATAATCGTGCACCACAATCCAGTCCAATTATTGAAGACAATCATTAATAGAAGATCATAACGTATGCTCAAGCATGCGTTTTTTCTTTGCACACAAAAAGGTGCATCTGCACCTTTACTGTTTAAGATCGTTTTTATCCAAAGAAACGTTTAATTTCAATTTCAGCATTTTCGACTGAATCAGAGCCATGAATGATATTGAAAGTGGTCGTATTGGCATAATCACCACGAATTGTACCAGCTTTCGCATCTTCAAACTTTGTTGCGCCCATAATTGTACGCATACCCATGACCGCATTTTCACCTTCAACGATCATTGCCAATACTGGTCCAGACGTCATATAGTCAAGCATCCCTGGGAAGAATGGCTTGTCAGCGATATGTGCATAATGTTCACGTAAAATAGGTTCATCCAAAGTCATCATTTTTGCGTCTGTGATTTTATAACCTTTGCGTTCAATGCGGCTGATGACTTCCCCCATTAAGCCTCTTTGAATACAGTCAGGTTTCAACATGATATAAGTTCTTTCAATTGCCATAATCCTTTACTCCTTAAATGCTAAGCCGCTGACGATTTGAGCCACAATTGCAACAACAACCGCAATCAAACCAATCATCCAGCTAAATGAATGGAATACTACTAATGGGGCAATAATACCCAAAACTCCAGCTGCCACAACGAATCCAACTTTATAAACGAACTCACTGCCTTTCATCAATAAAGCTCCGATCAAAGTTGCTACCTGGAACAAAACATAGAAATGTATAATGGTATAACCCATCTCATGACCTTCGATTGAATGGATCATTGGCCAGATCATACTGATCAGTGCCATAACGACGATAATACCAAAACCAATATATTTTTTCATTAGAATCATCCCTTCTTTCCTATCCCTATTGTAACAAGATTCAATGTAAAAAACATTGTATTTTAGACTTTTTAAGAAAATCATTATCTTGTCAAAAAGAAGCGCATGTGTTTATAATAAGGGTGTATTGAGAACGTACATTTGGTGGCTACCATCTGGAGTCAACAGTATTGACCCAATACAAATTTTTAGGAAGCGTCGTATTGTTACAAACGACAGTGGAGGAAACAAATGAATAAACGTAAAACACAGAACCTGACGTATCTCGCATTCTTCGGAGCCTTAGAAGCCGTTATGATGATGGTACCGTTCTTAGGATTTATCCCAATTGGTCCCTTAAGAGCAACGACATTACACATTCCGGTCATTATCGCCGCTATCGTTCTCGGACCTGAAGATGGTTGTATCGTAGGTTTTATTTTTGGTCTTTTTTCACTCATCAATAATACTGTCAATCCAACTGTGACATCATTCGTCTTTTCACCATTTATCAGTGGTAACATCCTGAGTGCTGTCATCGCGATTGTGCCAAGAGTGATGATTGGGTTCGTGAGTGGTCATATCTATCAATTATTGAAAGACCGCTTCGACACCATTGCGATGTCAATCAGTGCCTTATGTGGCGCCTTGACAAATACCGTTCTCGTTCTTGGTGGTATTTATCTTCTCTTTGGCAGTAGCTATGCCACTGCCATCGGCAAAAGTTTTGAAGCATTGTTACCTTATTTCATCACAATTATTACCACCCAAAGCTTACTTGAAGCTGTGGTTGGCATGTTCATCAGCGTAGCAGTGTCTAAAGCCCTGCTGCATATCATAAGGAAGTGATTGGTTTGAGCAAAAAAATCATTATCGGTATTACCGGCTCTATTGCGGCATTTAAAACAATTCAATTTATCAGTGATTTAACAAAAGAAGACTATGAAATCGAAGTCATTCTCACTGAAGCAGGAAGTCGTTTCGTGACCCCTGTTTCTATTCAGGCACTCACAAAAAAGCGTGTTTATATCGATGTTTTTGATGATGATCCAGGCACGATTACCCATGTTGATCTTGTCAAGGACGCCGATGCCTTTCTCGTCATGCCAGCTTCAGCAACAACGATTGCCAAACTGGCTCATGGTATCGCTGACAATATGTTGACAGCTGCCTACTTGGCGGCAACATGTCCAAAAGTCATTGCCCCTGCAATGAATGTCCATATGTTTGAAAATCCAGTGACTCAGCGCAATCTTAAGCAGCTTGTCGATGATGGGGCTTTGATCGTTGATCCAGATGTTGGCTTACTCGCATGTGGCGATGTCGGCAAAGGTAAACTCGCTAAGGCCAGTGATGTCAAGATGATTCTCGAGTATGCGATGAGCGAACATCCATTAAAAGGATATAAAGTTGTTGTCAGTGCTGGACCAACCCAGGAAGCCATTGACCCAGTTCGCTTCATTTCAAATCATTCATCAGGCAAAATGGGTTATGCAATTGCCAAAGCCGCCTTTACTTTAGGAGCAGATGTCACACTTGTCAGTGGCCAGGTCGCTTTATCACCATTGCCATTTATTAAAAATGTCTCAATCACATCAGCTCAGGATCTGTACGAAGCTATGATTGAAGAAGCTCAGGATGCTGACTTTATCATCATGTCTGCAGCTGTTGCCGACTATACTCCAGCCACGACGGCAACCGAAAAAATCAAAAAGAATGATTCTGATTTAACTCTATCGCTGAAGAAGACAAAGGATATCCTTTATGAATTAGGTCAGAAAAAGCCAAAGGGACAGATTATTTGTGGCTTTGCGATGGAAACAACTGATTTGATCAGCAACGCCACTAAAAAATTGACAAAGAAAAATGCCGACCTGATTATCGCCAACAGTCTCCGTACTGCAGGAGCAGGCTTTAAAACTGATACAAATATCGTCACAATTATCGATCAAGATGGTATCCGACCTTTAGAAATCATGTCTAAAGATGAACTCGGATTCGTCATCTTAGCAGAATGTTTGAAGAAAAGAGAGGCACAATCATGATTCTCGTTATTGACATTGGAAACACTAATATTACAGTAGGTATTTATAATGATCAGGACCTTGTCAGTAGTTTCCGTCTGACAACCCGTGTCCATCGTACATCTGATGAATACGGTCTCTTGTTGATTGACTATTTGACAGCACGTCACATCGACAGCAAGGCTGTTGAAGATGTTATTATCAGTTCCGTCGTTCCAAAAATCAACTACTCATTCTCAAGCGCGATTATAAAATATTTTGACATCAATCCCCTTTTCGTTGGTCCTGGTGTCAAATCTGGTATCGCAATCCATGTTGATTCACCTAAATCATTAGGTGTTGACCGTCTTGTCGATGCTGCCGGTGCTTATTATACCTATGGTGGACCATGTCTGATTATTGACTTTGGTACAGCGACAACATTTGATGTCATCAATGAAAAAGGCGTATTCCTTGGTGGTTCAATCACACCTGGTATTGGTATCGTCTCAAATGCCCTTTCATCAATGGCAGCACAGCTTCCAGAAATCGAAATCATGAAACCTGAACATGCCATCGCTAAAAATACCATTACGGCGATGCAGTCTGGTCTTGTCAATGGCTATATCGGACAGACCGAATATCTGATTCAAAAAATTAAAGAAGAATATGGTTCCGATATGCGTGTCATTTCCACCGGTGGTTATGGTAAAATGATTACTAGAGAAACAGATATGATTGATATCTTCGATGGTGATCTTACATTTAAGGGTTTAAAAATCATTTACGATAAAAATAAAACAAATAAGGAGAAATAAAATGAAACAAATCATTATGTTTTACCTCGATGATTGTGGTTACTGCCACAAGGCTCACAAAGCTCTCGATGAATTAATGGAAGCTGATCCTCGTTATCAGGCTATTGACATCAAGAAAGTAGAAGAAGAACAAAATGCCGACTATGCCAATCAGTTCGATTACTTTGCTACACCTACATTCTATGTTGGTAAAGACAAGATTTTTGAAGCCCATATTGGCATGACTTATGATCAAATCAAAGCAGAAGTCAAAAACGTTTTAGATACTGCTTTGAATTCATAAAAATGAGTACGCGTTAAGCGTACTTTTTTTCATTAATTGAATTTAATTATGTTACAATAATGTCAACGATAGGAAAGCAGAGGAAAAACTCATGGGAATTGTTGTATTAGGCTCAGTATTCGTTGATATCAAAGGCTATCCTTTTGGTCAATATATTCCAGGTGGCCGAAATGCCGGACGTGTCATTCAGGTTCATGGTGGTGTCAGCCGTAACATCGTTGAAGACATTGCCAATATTGAATTGCGTCCTACTTTTGTCAGTCTCGTCGATAATACTGGTACCGGTGTTGATGTCATCAATAAGCTGAAACGACATAAAGTCAACACTGACTACATTCGCGTCGTTCCTGATGGCTTAGGCACATGGCTTGCAGTCTTCGATAATCAGGGTGATGTCGTTGCTTCAATTTCTAAACGTCCTAATTTGGATGAAATCGGCAGAATCATTGATGAACAGGGTGATGAAATATTTAAAGATTGCGACAGTATCGTTGTTGAAATCGATATGGAACGCCATCTTCTTAATCGTGTTTTTGATTTTGCTGAAAAGTATCACAAAAATGTTTATGCAGCTGTTTCCAACATGTCGATTGCGATTGAACGTCGTGACTTATTGAAACATACAAGTTGCTTTGTCTGTAATCAACAGGAAGCAGGTATTTTCTTCACTGAAGAATATGATCATTTAAGTCCCGAAGAAATCAGAAAAATCCTGAATCATAAAATCAAATCAGCCGGTATTCCAAATATGGTTGTCACGTCTGGAAGTGAGGGTGCTGTATGGGCAACGATTGATGGGCGTTCAGGCGTCGTCCCACCACAAAAAGTCGACGTCATTGATACGACTGGTGCAGGTGATTCGTTCTTTGCCGGAGTGGTCATTGGTTTGACTTATGGCAAATCGCTTGATGAAGCATGCCAGATTGGTACTAGACTGGCTTCATCCGTCATCGCCACAAAAGAAAATGTCTGTCCTCGCTTCATGCCAGCCGAATTTGGCATTGAGGTCGAGATCAAAGACTAAAAGAAAAAAACTCATCGAAGGTACACATCAATCCCTTCAATGAGTTCTTTTTATTTGACTTTAAAGAGCGAAGATAAACTCTCCCACCATTGACTCCACAATACTTTGAACAATAATTCCACCACTTCTCTTGTACCTTTATCGAGACGATTGAAACGTTCGAAAATTTCACGTACATGATGGATGCCTTCATTTTGCAGATCTGTCAATGTTTTAAGCCCCGTGACTTCAAATAATGAAAAGACATCATCGACAAATACTTTTCGCTGGTCAGGTTCTACCTGAGCAACCCATTTTTTAAAGACCTCATCAAATACTCCTGCTGCTGAAGTAATAGCTTTCGCTTCAACAGGTGAAGTTGTCATAACCTGCCATGTCCAGGTATCATGTGCCATAACCCCTTTTCCGGAACATTTGATAACAACAGGTTCAATATCATGATCTAAAAGTAAACCAATGATTGATTCTTCGGGAATCATACGTACAACGCGGTCTTTAATCGCCTGATATCTTTCATCAGTGATGAAAGCCGGAGTAAAGCCAGGTGAATCCAAGGCATAAATGGTTTCGATCCATCGCTGGTTGCGCTTTTCTGTAAAAGTCGCACCATAAACAGCCAGATGCCCACCTTTTGAATGGCCACCAATGCGTAAGCAATGAGGCTGAAACATCACCTTGTTGATGTAATCAATGGCATATTTTTGTGAAGGAATTGGTTTATATGACATATTAAAGTCTTCCTTCCAGCCAACGATTGTATCATCAGTCCCTCTAAAAGAAATAAAGGCAACATCATCATCAGTAATGATTTCTATGGCAGCAAATTGACTCTCCTCAGTTTCACTTAGATGAGTTTCATAGTTCTGCAATCTGGCATTACCAAAGCGTTTCGTCTCAGCTGCCTTTTGCATCAGATAAGGCATATTACGGGTGAAGCTCTTATCTTTCTTCAGCTGCTCTTTTGTATAGAGAGTAAAGAATTCATCTGACGCTTCTTTTACTGTCTTGTATGTCCCACCAATACCAGGAACAATGCCATCAAAATTGACATATGACAGTGATGATAGAATCATGGCATCAATGTCGTTAAATGGTGACTGAGCAAAAGTCAGATCCCCACGCCATTCAAGATAGTCCATAAAATTCGCCATCAGATAGTCCTCCTTTCTTTACTCATTGTGTTGTCTTAGAATTTAACAACGCGTGGTTCTGCAACAAATGAACTGAATGTTGCAGTTGCATCTTTCAGATAATAAACAGCGGTATTGCCATCGCCTGCTTTATACATATTGCCAAGTGATGGATAAGCTTCAAGCATACTTTCCTGAGCTTCGATTGCTGGATCATAAACTGCTTCAGCTGCAATTCTTAACCATTCACCATTGACAAAAGCACATATTTCAACCTTTGGATTGGCAGCAAGCTGCTTAGCGACATCCTTGATTAAACCGGTCTGAAAATATAAACGTCCTTCATAAATATGAGCTGTACCAAAAGGACGTACACGTGGCTGGTCGCCCTCAACAGTTGCCAGATAATAAGTCTGAGCTTTCTTTAAAAATTCACAAACTTCATTCATTAGTATTAACCTCCTTGTAAAATCATTGTATCATATTTGCGGTTTTGCTTCTACTTATAAGCTCTTCAACATTCTTTCCTATGGTCTTACACGTAAAGACCTTTTTTTATTGTAATTCTAAACATACGTGTTATATTCGAAAATTTTGTCGTTATTTTTGAAATATCATATCCATTTTTACTAAAACATTGTTGTAAATATCAAGTTTTCTGATAAAATAAGATTATCAGTACATAGGGAGGGTTGTTTATGAAGAAAATCTTTGCGATTTTACTTTCATGTCTCTTGAGTTTGTCGATGATGACCTCGATTCACGCTGCCAGTGTCAAAATCAGTGCCACTTCAGCCACAATCAAGGTTGGTAAAACCAAGACTTTGTCGCTTAAAAACACAAAGAAAAAAGTGACCTGGTCATCGACAAATAAAAAGATAGCCAAAGTATCGACCAAAGGTAAAGTCACTGCTGTCAAAGTTGGTACTTGTACGATCAAAGCCAAAGTCAGTGGCAGTTCTAAAGTCTACCAATGTAAAGTAACGGTGACAGCCTGGTTAAGTGCAACTTCAGCAACACTTAAGTCCGGTGCTACGAAGACATTGACACTCAATGGCACAACCATCAAATCCTATTCATCTACTGATAAGGATGTCGTTAAAGTCTCAAAGTCAAGTTCGACCAAAGTGAAGCTGACAGCTGTCAATCATGGTACAGCTAAAGTTAAAATCGTTGGTAATAATGGGCAGACATTGACTTGTAATGTCACAACAAACGCCTATATTTCTAAAACAAAACTGACGCTTACTCCAGGTGGATCACAGACTGTTACCCTTAAAGGTACAGAGATTGCTTCAGTTAAATCTTCAAAAACAAGTGTTGCAACAGTATCTTCATCAGGTAAAATCAAAGCTGTTGCTGGAGGTTCAGCAACCATCACTTATACTGGTACTAACGATTTGACTTATACATGTAAGGTCACTGTCTCAGCACCAAAATTAAGTCATACTAAAGTCTCAATGCCAGTTGGCTTGACAATGAACCTGTTTGTTTTTAAAACATCAGAAACCCCTACCTATTCAACCAGCAATAAAGCCATTGTCAAAGTTTCTAAAGCTGGTAAAATCACAGCTGTTTCATGTGGCAGTGCCACAATTACAGCAACTTTGTCAACATGTGAATTGACTTGTAAAGTCAATGTCACAGGTTATCTTAATGTCGATCATGTTTCCCTTGATATCGGTGATACATACAAACTTGTGTTAACGGGAACTTCAATTGAATCAGTCTCATCATCTAATAAATCAATCGCAAAAATTTCTTCTTCAGGTAAAATCACTGCTGTCAGTGAGGGTCATACAACCGTGAAAATCACAGATTCTAATGGCGATACTTATACATGCGATGTCGTTGTCGTTGACGACGCCAACACCCCTGCGACTACCTTAACAGTCGGTATCGTTGGTGATGCCAGAGATTTATTAAAAGTATCATCAGGCACTTTTAAAACCAGCAATGAAGCTATTGCTTTAGTTGACAGTAAGTATGGTATTATCGTCCCTGTGAGTGCTGGTACCTGCAAAATCACCAATGGTAATAAGAGCGTCAAAATTACCGTTGTTGACAATGATAATGTTAAAGTTGGAGTCGATGTCTCAAAATGGCAAAGTACCATCAACGTTTCCAAACTCAAAAGCAATAATCTTGATTTCGTCATTTTAAGAGCTGGTCATGGCGTGGAAAAAGATCCAAAATTTGCGTCATTCGTGAAACAGCTCTATGAAGGTAAAATGACATTTGGTATCTATTGGTATATGGAGTCTCACAGTTCATCACGTGATATGAATAAAGCTGATGCCACAGCTGAAGCAGAAACATTAGTCGCCATCCTTAACCAATATAAAGATAATGATGGTTTCAATGATTATTTCAATATGCCTGTTTATCTTGATTTAGAGGATGCTTCACTTTATTCCAAAACATACAAATCAGCATCTAAAGCCGACCGCGCTGCTCATATGCAGGAAATCTGTGAAGCTTTTACAGCTGTGCTTGAAGAAAATGGCTATACAAACTACAGCTTCTATGCCAACAAGAGCTTTACTGAATCCTATTTAAGTAATGACTATTTTGCTTCATTTGCCGCTAAATATTGGCATGCCCGCTATGGTTTTTCTGGTGTCCCTACCGTTACCATCAATGGCCAGACTATTGCGCCTGATATCTGGCAGGTCGGCAGTCAGTTTGCGGTTGCTGGTACAGGATCAACATATACAGATGTTGATTACTGGTACAACTAATCATCATTAAGGGATGTCGGATACATCCCTTTTTAACATTCAAAAATACTTGTATTATGCGACAATTATTAATCATTTGCTTTGAATATTGACTTTGCTTTTTTTATCATGCTAAGATGGCACTATCACAGATGTCATCAAATAATATGGAGAAAGAATATGAAGAAACTAGTCATTTGTCTACTTGCATGTTTGCTTTGTCTCTCATTAAGTGCACCTGTCAAGGCCGCTACAATCAAACTGAGTGCGACGTCGATCACGCTTAAAGCAGGCAGCACCAAAAAGCTCAAAGTTCTCAATACGAAGAAAAAAGTGACCTGGTCATCTACAAACAAAAAGATTGCCAAGGTTTCTTCTAAAGGAACAGTTACTGCAGTAAAAGCTGGAGGTTGTACAATCAAAGCCAAAGTTAGTGGTAAAACCTATAAATGTAAGGTCACTGTCACAGCCTGGTTAAGCGCAACTTCTGCAACAATTTATTCTAAACGTACTAAAACATTGACATTGAAAGGTACGACAATAAAAAGCGTATCATCATCTGATACTGATATTGCCACTGTTGCTAAGACATCAAGCACAAAAGCCAAGATTACAACTAAGGCTGTTGGCTCAGCAAAAATCACTGTTGTTGGCTCTAACAGCAAGACTTATCAATGCAGTATCACTGTTAAATACTATCCTTTGACAGTAGGTAAAGTTGCTTCTGGTCAAGAACTCTTGAATAAAACGTCTGGGACATTTAAAACATCAAAACAAGGTGTCGCTTTAGTTGATAAAAAATATGGTATCATCGTTCCTGTTGAAGCTGGCGTCTGCACAATTTCAAATGACACAAGTAAAATTCAGGTCAAAGTTACTGATAATAAAAATGTCAAAGTGGGTGTTGATATTTCTAAATGGCAGGGATCAATCGATGTCAAAAAGCTTAAAGAAAACAATCTTGATTTTGCGATTTTAAGAGCCGGACACGGCAACGAAAAAGATACCAAATTCGCATCTTTCGTTGAAGAAATCTATGATGGCAAATTACCATTTGGTATTTACTGGTATCTTGAATCACATAGTTCAACTCGTGATATGAATGAAGCTGATGCGACTAAAGAAGCTGAAGCGCTTGTTAAGATCCTCAACAAATACAAAAACAACGAAGACTTTAATGACTATTTCCAATTGCCGATCTTCATGGACTTAGAAGATAAATCACTTTATGCGACTTCACATGGCTCTTCTAAAGCTAAACGAGCTAATCATATTCAAAAATTATGTGAAGCTTTTATCGCCGTTCTTGAAGAAAATGGTTATACAAATTACAGTATTTATGCTGGTAAGTATTATACTGAAAACAACCTCAACAATGCGTTCTTCGCATCATTCGCCGCTAAGTATTGGCATGCCCGTTATAATTACGTTGGTGCCCCTACTGTCACCATCAATGGTAAAACTATTTCACCTAATATCTGGCAGATTGGCAGTGGCTTCACCGTTGATGGCACTGGCTCAACTAATACTGATGTGAATTACTGGTATAAATAAGAAAATTTAGGGATGTCGCATCATCCCTTTTTCTTTTGCGGAATATTTATGAATTTCCTAAACCATTGTAACAATTAATTCAAAACATTGACGTGACGTTTCAGCACATGCTAATATTGATTTATCTCATCTCATGTCATATCAATCACGATTACGCATCACATATTATGAAAAAATTCTTCATTTGTCTGCTGACATGTCTCCTATGCATGTCATTCCTCACACCAGTTAAAGCAGCGACAATCAAAATCAGTGCCACTTCAGCAACAATCAAAGTCAGCAAAACAAAAACCTTATCAATCAAAAATACCAAAAAGACAATTACCTGGTCATCAACCAATAAGAAGATTGCCAAAGTCTCATCTAAAGGTAAAGTCACGGCTGTCAAGCCAGGGACATGTACAATTAAGGCTAAAGTCAAAGGTCAAGCCAAAATCTATAAATGTAAGGTGAAGGTTATTGCCTGGTTGAGTGCGTCTTCAGCAACGCTGGAAGCAAAAAAGACAAAAACGTTGACAATGCATGGCACAACCATCAAAAGTTGCTCATCAAGCGCTAAATCCATTGTCACCGTTACAAAAACAAGTTCAACTAAAGCTAAGTTGACAGCTGTTAAAAGTGGCAGTGCAACAATTAAAATCGTCGGTAAAGATGGCAAGACATATAAATGCAGTGTTAAGGTGAAGACATCTGGACTGGCAGCTGCACCAACATCTGGTTCTTCTATGACAAATAAAGAATTTATCAATAAGATTGCACCAATCGTTGTCAAATACAAAAAGAAGTATGGTTATGGCGTTCCTTCTGCCATCATTGCCCAAGCTTGTCTTGAATCAGCCTATGGTACTTCTAAGAAAGCTCAATACCATAACTATTTTGGACTGAAATATCGCGCTAACAGAGTCACATGTGCCAGTGGTAAATTCACTGATACCAATAAGGAACAAAATGCCGATGGTACATTTGTAACAGTTTCAACGGACTGGTATCAGTTCGCTTCTATGGATGCCGGTGTTGAAGGTTATTTCCAATTCATATCAATCAGCACTTATTCAACTGCCCGTAAAAAAACAGACCCTGAAGCTTTCCTTACCGCACTTAAAGCTGCCGGCTATGCATCGGATCTTAGTTATGTCTCTAAAAATATGGCCGTGGTCAACAAATGGAATCTTACCCAATATGATTAATCAATCCTCTGAAAAGAGGATTTTTTAATTGTAAAGAAAAAAGAGTGAATGATTTCACTCTTTGCTTAAAACTTAGTATCAGGCACTTTCTTTAATACCAGATAAAGAATAAGTGCTTCAATTGGACACATGACAATGGTCTTAACAATACGTGGCGTTAAAGCTGCAGCAAATGGCATTTTATACAACATTGACAACCACAAGGTATTAAGAACCAAAGAAATAATAATACTGATTGCGACCTGGACGATCATGACACGCTTAAGTGACACTTCATGCTTATAGAGAGTCATACCATAAATAAATCCCTGCAGAGCCGCAGAAATCGTGAAGCCAGGGAAAAAGCCTCCCGTAGGTTTCACAACATAGGCCAGGATATCTGAGAAAGCACCAATCAAAGTACCATACACAGGTCCCAGGATATAACCGCCAATACCATAAGCCAGATACATAAAACGCAGTTCAATGATCTGATTGACTGGAATCTTAATGAATCCTAATACTGTCGCAATGGCAAGAAGCATTGCCGATAATGTCAAAGCTTTTGTATTCTTCAAAATAAAACACCTCCTCGTGCAGTATCTCGAAACTACACTAAAGAGGGCCTTCTCGTTCATGTAGCAGCGGGATGCGACTAATGAACCGCAAGACATCAAAAACCTTTTCGTCCCGGTGACAACTCCCTGTTCACCGAGCACTTAACGCTCACTAATCTACTCTGCTTAACTTGCTTTGATTACGCACTCAAAGTATCACGTTCTTATAGGTTTGTCAATATAGTTGCTTAAAATACTCTTTATTGCAAAAAAAGCTACAGGATGCAACCTGTAGCTTTATTGGCTTTAAATATGATATGTTACAACGATACCCTGATGTTCAGCATAGAATGTATCTAAGCCACGAGTATCATAGATGACAATTTCTGTCTCTGGAGAATACTCTAAGAACTTTTCTTTAACAGCCTCAGCTGCTTCTAGATTTAGGCAATGGCTGATAATACAACGGTCAGGTAAAACGCCTCTTTGTTTTGCTTCATCAATAATAGCTTTGACAGCACGTACTTTACCACGTACTTTCGCTGTAACCTCAATTTTACCTTCTCTTGTACCAATACCAATACCCCAAAGATTCAATCTACCAGCGATAAATCCAGATAACTTGCCGACACGACCATTTTTAACAAGATTGTCAAATGAACATAACGCAAAGACTGTATAACAGTGATCAATATATTCTTCGACTTTCTTAGTAATCGTATCGAAATCAAAACCTTCCTGAATAAGCTTCAATAGGTAATCAACGACAATAATCAATGCAGGTCCAGTTGAACGGGCATTGATGATATAGATCTGACTATCAGGATCTTTTTCAAGCATCATATGTCGAGCTGTATTGGCACTGTTGTAGCTGCCTGATAATTCCTTTGAGATTGTAATCGCAAAAATCTTACCACCTTGCTGGAACAATTCAAACCAAGTCTGTGGTGATGGACATGCTGAACGGCTAGGTTTCTTTGACGCCTTCATTGCAGCAATAAATTCAGAAATATTGAGTTTATCATCATCAACATACTGTTTACCATCTATATCAAATACAAAAGGTACGCTTGTATAATCTATATTGTCATATTTTTCCTTAAAATCAAAGATATCGCAACTTGAATCAGTGATAATATGCCATTTATCCATAATAGTAATATCCTTTCAACCGAGATTTTCTACAACTTATTATACGGTTTTCAATACTAATTGTCTATAGGCAATACACGATTGAAATTGTATAAAATGGCTATTTTCTACAATTTAACGGTCCTGTTGAGATGAATTGTTCTATCTTGTGTCATTATCGCTTTCAAATGGTAAGAAATAATGAAAAAATCCCTCATAAAAGAGGGATCTATCATCATTATATAAGGATTGTCTGGGATTCAAAAGCACTGTTAGCTTCTTGTTCATACTGACGGGTATAGAGTTCAAAGTAACGACCTTTTAATGCCAGCAGTTCCTGATGAGTACCACGTTCAACGATTTGGCCATCATCAACAACTAGAATAAGGTCGGCACGACGAATCGTTGACAGACGATGGGCAATGACAAAAGAGGTACGGCCTTTCATGACCTCTTCCATCGCTTTTTGAATATCGAGCTCAGTCATGGTATCAACTGAAGATGTCGCTTCATCAAGGACAAATAATGCTGGATCAACAATCAAAGCACGGGCAAAGGAAACCAGTTGACGTTCACCAGCTGAAAGGCGACTACCCCCTTCTCCAACATCAGTCAGATAACCATCTTCAAATCGTTCAATCATGGCTTTCGCATTGATACGGTCGATAACGTCTTCAATCAATGACATTGGCGCATCTTCTCTACCAAAGCGCAGGTTATCGAGGATCGTTCCTGAGAATAAATGTGGGGTCTGTAAAACATAACCAATCTGTGAATGAAGCCAAAGTTGACTGCGTTCTCGTAAATCTTTACCATCTAAGAGGATACGTCCTGCAGTTGGTTCAAAGAAACGACAGATCAGATTGACTAAAGTGGATTTACCAGCTCCAGTTTCCCCAACAATGGCTACCATTGTGCCTTGAGGAATATCGAGTGAGAAATGTTCTAAGACATTGACAGAACCATCAGGATAGCGGAACGTTACATCATCAAAGGTGACATGACCAGAAACTGTTTCCCAGTTTTCCTTTTTACCATTAAAGTGATCACCATAGATAGCTTCAACTTCAGCTGTATCTTTAACATCAGGTACAGATTTCATAACGCCATCAAAACGTTCGATATTGACCTGTACAGTGACTAAATCACTAATGACACGGACAATCCAGCGGACCGGTTCCATCATGCCTAAAGCATAGGACATGAAGACTGATAGAGTACCAAGTTCCATTAATCCCTGACGGGTCAGATGACCACCGATCCAGAGAACTAATGCCAATGCCACAAATCCTGAAAAAGAAATCATAGATATGAATATGCCTCTCATATGGCCATTCATAATAGCCGTTTTGGCCATATAAGCTGTTTCTTTCTGGAAACGTGCATCCATATCATCTTCAATTGTCAATGTTTTAATGGTCATGGCACCGGTAATGCCTTCATTGAAAAGATTAGTGACACGAGAATTGATTTCACGCATCAAACGGCCTAACGCTACTAAATGACGCTGAAAATAACCACCAAGCAGTCCCGTGATCGGTATCAGGATAATGATACATAGCGCCAAACGAAGGCGTAAATACATCATTACGACAATCGCACCAATGATATAAGTCAAATTCCAGACCGCTTCCATGACATTCCATGAAATAAGTGCACCAATACGGTCAGTGTCACTCATGACACGGGAATGCAGATAACCAACATTGGTCTGATTATAATAGCCAATTGATAATGTCTGGAGATGTTCAAATATCGCATTTTTTAAATCTCTGCCAACATACATTTCCATTTGACAGGCCTGATAAGCAGAAATCCCGTTCATAATGATACTGATGATCAGGGCGATAATATAAATCATCGTCAAACGCATCATACCATTAGTGGTATTCTGTTCGATAAAATGGGTAATCGCATAATCTGGGAAGAATGGCAGGATGATATCCATGATACTGCCAACTAGTCCTAATAAGACCATTGAGGTCATAATGCCAATATAAGGTTTGAGATATGGCCATAAAATATCTAAACCAAAGACAGGAAGTTTCTTCTTATTCATAAGCCACCTCCTGAGATTGTGCCATCTTTTCTTCTACAGACATTGACTGATAATCGTAGATAGCACGGTATAAACCATTGTGTTCGAGCAATTCTTCATGAGTGCCCTGTTCAATGATCGTACCATGATCCATGACATAGACATAATCAGCATGCATCAATGTCTGCACACGGTGTGCAATAAGAATGGTTGTTGCACCTTCAATTTGTCGTAAATTACGTCGAATTTCACTATCAGTTTTTGCATCAACAGCACTTAAGGAGTCATCGAAAATCATGATTGGGGTCTTTTCCGCTAACATACGAGCTATGGCGATACGTTGCTTCTGACCACCAGAAAGCGTCATTCCACGTTCTCCTACCATCGTCTCATAACCATCTGGAAATTCGTTTAAAGTTTCCGTTAAACGTGCCACATCACTAACTTTGTGGAGAATATCCTGATCAGCTTTGGCCGTCATATTGATATTTTCACCAATGGTACGGGAGAATAAGAACGGTTCCTGTAAAACAAGACCGATGGCGCGTCTTAACTCTGCCAAAGGGATTTGACGAATGTCTTTGCCACCAATTGTAATGGTTCCCTGGTCTTGGTCAAGTTCATAAAGACGGGTCAATAAATACATCAAAGTCGATTTGCCAGAACCTGTACGTCCTAAAATACCAATGGTAGCTCCTTCTGGTATTGACATCGAGACATCATTGATGACCTGTTTAGCACCAAAGCTAAAATTGACGTGGTCAAAAATAATATCGTAATGCGTTAAAGTCGCTGGTTCACCATATACATCCTGTTCTTCATTGGCAAATAATATTTCACTGATACGGTGAACAGAGACACTGGTTTTACTCATTTCTGAGATCATACGTCCTAATGATCTGATTGGACGCACCAGCATATTGTTGTAGGAAATAAAAGCAATATAGCTGCCAACACTCATCGTACCCTGAACACAGAATAAGGCTCCAATCATGACAACTGCCATGACCTGAACGCCACTGACCAAATCACCAATAGCCCAGAACCAGGCTAAATATTCACATAGCTTCATCCAGGTGTCAGTATAGATGTTATTTTGTTTTTTAAACTTTTCATTTTCACTGCGCTCTTTACCAAAAGCTTTAACCACACGGACACCGGTCAAATTTTCCTGAGCAATCGTAGATAGAACGCCTTCGTTTTCATCACAGATGGCGAACTGATTCTTGATTTTAACATGGAAGACAAGTGAATAGCCCACAATAACAGGCATGAAGACTACCGCAATCATCGTGAGTCCCATATGCATGGTCGCCATGAAACTAATCGCAATGACAATCATCAGAATCGTTACAATGAGGTTATAAAGCTGATTGGCACAGAATTCTTTGATGATATTAACATCGGTAGTACATCGCTGGATGATATCGCCAGTTGCATGATCATTATGCCATTGATAAGACAAATGAGCGATGTGGTGGTAAAGACGGTTATGCAGGTTCTGTACCAGCGTTTCCCCGCCTTTGGCATTTTCTAAGGTCGAAAACCACCTAAAGAAGGCTCCTAATCCCGCCAGCAGGACAATGACAACCGCAATGATCCAGAGATGAGTGCTGAAATAGGTGACACCACCTAGCTGATTCACCATCATCATGATCGGTGAAGGCAGTTTTAAGGCGGTATGACCAATCAGACTGTCAACACTAATACGAATGATTTGGGGAATCAACATATCACAGATTGTCATCATGATGGCAGAAATGATACCAATCAAAAAGTAACGTTTACTGCCTTTTAAAAACGAATAAAACATATTCGTTTCATTTTGTTGCATGGCTCTAACCTCCTTTCTTGTGAACGAAAGAACCTCACTTAAAGTGAAGTTCTTATAACACAGACAAAATATCTTCGGGCTGATCGAAAACGTATGTGGCACCATCGATTTGATTAATCAAACTGCCCCAGCGGGCATGTCCAAAGTCGATATGGGCATTGCATGCGGCTTCGTAGTCCGTATATGAATCACCGATATAAATAACATCATCGGTCGTAAGATGTAATAATTCAACTGCTTTAAGCAATGGTTCAGGATCAGGTTTGTGATGAATGGTATCTTCTTCAAGCACCGCAACGTGGAAAAAATGTTCAAAAGCAGCCATATCAATATGATATTGACGACGTTTTTTTGATGTTGCGATTGCCTGTTGAATCTGGCCATCACATGCTTTAAGCAGCTGTGCTATACCCTCATAAGGTTTAGCGGGTTCATAGTCATTGACATACCTGACCCAGCGGGCATAGACATGATCTATATCTTTGATACCTAGTATACGCAACGTTTCCATGCCTGGATAGGCAACATAGGCAAGAGCTTCCTCATAAGTCATATCTATATTAAGTTCTTCTTTAACAATGCGTGTCAAAGGATAGAAATTCATGGGGAAGGTATCTAGTAAGGTACCATCGATATCATAGATAATCGCTTTATATTTATTTATGATAGAGACGTTTTGTTTCATAATGAGGTTCACAGGTTAAGTTCATACCTAATTTTTTGAAAGAAGCTTCATCGACACCTGCGAGGATGACTGAAGAATGGACTTCACAACCACGTAATTCATCAAGCACACTTAATGCCTTTTGGGTATTTGGATCAGTCTTGGCACAGATTGTCAACGCAATCAACATTTCTTCAATATGCAAACGTGGATTATGACCACCGAGCTGGTTGACTTTGAGATGTTGAACTGCATCAATGAAATCTGGTGAAATCAATTTGATTTCATCATCAATACCGGCAATGATTTTCAGAGCATTGATCATCATCGCACTTGAAGCACCTAATAAATCACTCGTTTTACCAACGACAATACGGCCATCCTTAAGTTCCATGGCTGCTGCTGGTTCACCACGTAAAAGAGCGGCTTCGTTAGCTGCTTTCACAACTGGACGATCGTCAATTGTCAAATCAGCTTTTTCCATGACAAGTTCGATCTTGTCGACAACGTCCTGACGGCCGATGCCTTTGCGAACATCACAGGCTGCGGAATAATATCGTCTGATGATTTCCTGATTAGAAGCTTCACGGCAGGCTTCATCATCAATGATACAGTAACCGGCCATATTGACACCCATATCTGTAGGTGACTGATATGGAGACTGACCATAGATACGTTTAAACATACCATTTAAGACTGGGAAAACTTCAACATCACGGTTGTAGTTGACAGTTGTTTCACCATAAGCTTCTAAATGATATGGATCAATCATATTGACATCATTTAAATCAGCTGTAGCTGCTTCATAAGCTAAATTGACTGGGTGTTTGAGAGCTAGATTCCAGATTGGGAACGTTTCAAATTTCGCATAGCCCGCTTCAATACCACGTTCATGTTCATGATAAAGTTGTGACAGACAAACTGCCATTTTACCACTGCCAGGGCCTGGTGCTGTGACAACGACAAGTGAACGTGATGTTTCGATATAATCATTTTTACCAAAACCCTGATCACTTAAAATAAGTGGTACATTGCTTGGGTAACCAGCAATCGTATAATGACGATAGACTTTAATGCCTAAAGATTTCAAACGTTTCTCATAGACAATAGCCTTATCCTGATTATTGAAGCGTGTTAAAACAACACTGCCGATATAAAGGCCATAGCCTCTAAAAGCATCGATCAGACGTAATACATCTTCATCATAGGTAATGCCTAAATCGCCTCTGACTTTATTCTTTTCAATGTCACCGGCATTAATGACGATGACAACTTCAACATCATCTTTGATCTGTGTCAGCATTTCAATTTTACTGTCTGCTTTAAAACCTGGCAGGACACGCATTGCATGATAATCATCAAATAATTTGCCGCCAAATTCCAAATACAGTTTTCCACCAAAGCTCTGAATACGTTCTTCGATATGTTCTGACTGCATCTTTAGATATTTTTCGTGACTAAATCCTGTTTTCATCATAATCATACCTCTCTATTTTACTTTTCAATTATAAGGTGAAATAGCTCAATTGACAATCTTTATTTACATCCCTTGCGTTAAATGTAATCAATTCGAATAAAATTCAATTAAGCTGCTTAAGAAATGTATGAGAGATATCTCTAAGAGTAAAATTGTCTACTCTATAACTTTTTTCTTTTTAGGTGTTGACAGTCCCTTCGATATTTGATATATTATGTTTGCACTTCAAATACGCCGCATTCGTATAACGGCTATTATATCTGCTTGCCATGCAGAGGATGCCGGTTCGATTCCGGCATGTGGCTCCATTAATAAGTGCATCGTTGATATGCAAGTATCAACTTTTTTTATACCTTTTTTTCGGAGAATGCCATGAAAATTATAATCGCACCAGCCAAAAAAATGCGCGTTGATACTGACAGTATTGCGCCAAGCGCCCTGCCCCAGTTCCTTGATCAGACCAGGATGATTTTAGATTATCTTAAATCATTGTCCTATGATGAACTCAAAAAACTGTGGCAATGTAACGATCAAATCGCCCAGGAAAATTATGAACGTTTAGAAGTTATGGATTTAACGAGGAATCTTACCCCTGCCATTCTCGCCTATGATGGTATTCAATACCAATATATGGCGCCTTCAGTGTTTACGGCAGAGGAATTCCAGTATGTTGAAGATAACTTAAGAATCCTTTCTGGTTTTTATGGTCTCTTAAAGCCCCTTGATGGTGTCACACCTTATCGTCTGGAAATGCAGGCGAGAACGAAGCTGCCAGGTAATCTGTACAATTTCTGGAATGATAAGATTTATCAGGCACTTATTGATGATTCACGAATCATCATCAATTTAGCTTCTAAAGAATATGCTAAAGCTGTGGAACGCTATTTAACTGAGGATGATTTAATGATCACCTGTTTTTTTGGCGAATACAACAAAAGCGGCAAGCTTGTTGCTAAAGGTGTCTATGCCAAAATGGCTCGTGGTGAAATGGTCCGTTTTATGGCTACCCATCATGTGACTGATCCTGAACAAATTAAAGCTTTTCATGAACTTGGTTATGTCTATAATGATGAACTATCAACGAACAAAGAATATATATTTATCCGTCAGACAAAATAAAAGCTCAACTGTCATCAAAAGCAGTTGAGCTATTTTTTTATTTTTCGGCTTCTTCAACGATACCTAAATCAGCATAATCGCTATAAGTATAAGTCACTGTTTCAGAATAGTTTTCAATGATTTCATCTTCTGCATCTGTATAAACAGTATAATACTTCGCATTCATGACACGTTTCATAAGATAACCATTTTCCCATGTATATTCATAAACAAGAGTTGTTGGATCACCTTCGATTGGATTCTGATTGACGGTTTTTTTGATCAATTGACTGTCATCATCATATTCATAAACTGTTTCTTGACTATAAGTATATTTTTGATCATCACCATAATTATAGTTTTCTGTTTCTTTAATACTTGTCAACAGACCATTAGAATATTCATACTTCATTTCTGATTCACTGTACGTGCTCTTTGATGTCACTGAAATCGGATTAACTAAATCAGGATTGTCATAAATTGTTTCCGTTGTCAAATCGACATTGTCTTCATTAAATAGATTTTCCTTATCGTTACCGTTATACAGTTTTTCTGTGACAATGTACTGATCATCTTTTGTCGTAACTTCTTTGATGGTGCCAATATATTCATTATTGAAATCATCTGAAGATTCAATAGATTGAGATGATTTGAATACACCATCTTCATAAGTATTTGTTTCTTCGTAAACGACATCATCTTTATGTTTACGGGTAACAGTCAGACAATGGTACTGGTCATCAAAAGTATAAGTTTCGGTATATTCACGAGTCGTTGTTTCACCTTCCATCCAGTATTTGATATGGTAGATTTTCGTCGTGAACAAACTTCTGAATCGTGCGTTGATTGATTTTGGATAAACATAAGAATCAATATAATCATTACCTTTACCAACACGGATTGTTTTTTTAGCAGCATCATATTGAATTGGGTAATCTATTTTTTCTTCTTTACCATCAGCATTAGTCACAACGTTTATATTAGAAAGCACTTGAGTAGGTGGCCAGTCACTGACAGTTTTCTGTGCACATCCTGATAACAGTAAGGCCATCGCCATCATGATTGCTAGTAATTTTTTCATATTTCTCAACCTCCTATTGCCTAGTTTACTCTAAAACGGAGTGAAATGAAACAAAAAAAGAAAGCAGATTTGACAATCCGCTTTCCTATCAATCAATTAGAGTAATGCTGCTCCATAAAGACCTGCATCATCAGAGAATTGAACAGGTTTCCATTTCAGATATTCTGGTTTGATATAGTAGCCTTTAGCTTTTTCAATGACCAGTTCCACAAAATCAGGATTGTAGTTGGCAATACTGCCACCGATAACATAGATTTCTGGGTCTACGACACAACCAATGTTGTGAATACCTTTAGCGGCAACATCTGCTGTACGTTCAACCAATTTTGTAGCTGTTTCATCACCCTGATGCCATAAATCAAACAATTCTTTAGAATCAACTGGACGACCAAAGATTTCTTCAGCGATGATTGATAAGCCATAACCACCACACTGTTCATTCAAGCTGCCCTTGTTGACACCTGCATGTGTATGTTCATCTTCATTGACAATCATATTATAGATTTCACCAGCACATGAGCTGATACCATTGATCAATTCATTCTTGTAGATATAAGCACCGCCAAAACCAGTTGACATTGTGATATAGTAAACTGATTCATAACCACGGCCAGCACCTAAGATAGCTTCACCAAGGCCAGCAACATTAGCGTCATTGCTTAATTTTGTTGGGATATTTGTTTTGTCTTCAAAATATTTCACAATATTGAAGTTATTCCAGCCAATTAAATTTGGTGGCGTTAAGATGACACCTGTATAGGCATCTAATGGACCAGGTGCACCGATACCAATGCTAGCAATGTCCTTACCTGAATTCTTAATGAAGTCGATTAATTTATCACAGTTTTTCTCTGCCCCAAGACTCTGATCATTTGGTGTCTTGAAGACATCAATCATTTTCATGTTTTCATCAAAGATTGCGCAACGTAAATTGGTTCCACCTATATCAATTCCTACTTTATACATATTTCATTCCTCCTTGAATTCATCATACAACAAAAAAGACAGACTTTTCATCTTTTTTCTTTTCGTTGATGCAAAGCTGTCATTGAATATGTGATTTTTAATCTAAATTTGATTCAAAGTTTCCAAAAACACGGATGTCATTCACACTTTGAGTCAATTCTTTCATGACTTCATCCATGCCTTCACCAAGCAGATCACCAGTGAACTCAATAAAGAACATATATTCCCAGTTACGTTCAGGAATAGGACGTGATTCAATTCTGGTTAAATTTAATCCATAGAGGGCGAAAATCGATAATATTTCGTGAAGTGCGCCCACTTCATTAGCCGTTGTTATAGAAATACAGATTTTATCGCGATTAGGTCTTAATTCCATACGTGGAGCAATCACGACAAAACGGGTCGTATTATGCGAATTGGTATTGATATTAGGAACAAGGATTTCCAAGCCATAGATTTCTGCTGCACGGGAAGAAGCAATAGCGGCCTTATGATGATCTTTGAAATCAGCGACCATTTTTGCCGAACCAGCGGTATCACCCTTGGCAATGCCTAGCCAGTCATATTGTCTCAAGAATTTTTCACATTGAAACAAGCCTTGTTCATGGGAATAAACAGTTTTAATGTCTTCTAGTTTTGTACCTGGTAATGCCATCAGATTATGACTTACCTTGACGGTTGTTTCGCCCACGATATAACAGTCATACTGACTCAAAAGATCATAAATTTGACGAATGGCACCAGTTGATGAATTTTCAATTGGTAAAACTGCATAATCAGCCCCATTATTAGCCAGAGCTTCAAAAGCATCATCAAAACGATGTAACCCTATGGCGAAACTATCAGGGCCAAAAAATTTCATACAAGCCATTTCACTGTAAGCACCAGGTGCACCCTGATAAACAACACATGGCTTTTCAACGACTTGTTGAGCATTATGCAATGCCTCATGATAACGTTCGAAGTGATCTCGCCAATGCTTTTCATCTCTGACTTTATGCGTCGTCTCCTGAAATGCGTTGATCAATGCGACATTATTGATTGAGTCGTCCTCATGATTCTGCTTCAATAAATCTGCACGCCGCTTTAATAACGCTTTAATTTGAGCATCGATTTGCTCAACTGTCTGATTAGTCACTTGTGCCATAATCATCCCTCTTTTCTTAATATGCGCTCATTTTATCATAATCCTCATTGCTTATGATACACTTTTCTGCAAACTTCATTCATCATGTCAATGAAACAATTATGACTCATCATCTCGAATTTAAAGACTTCCTGTATTATAATAGCTTCATAAACAATGCATCACTATCAAAATGTCGGAGGAATAATTATGACCAGGCAACTTTCAAAACTTACTTCACAATTCAATGCGTCTCCAACAGCTAACCTGATTGCTAAAATTGCCACTTTGCGTGAAGCAGGACAAAAGATCATTTCGCTTAATATCGGTGAACCAGATTTTCCTACACCACCAAATATCAAAGAAGCAGCAATTAAAGCCATCAATGATGATTTCACAAAATATACTGCAACAGCGGGCATTCTCCCTTTACGTGAATCAATTGCCGATAAGCTATTGCATGACAACAACCTCCATTATGATGTTTCAGAAATAGCGGTCACAGTTGGTGCTAAACAGGCTATTGCCTGTGCTTTGATGGCCATTGTAGGCGAAGGTGATGAAGTCATTATTCCATCACCATGTTATGTCAGTTATCCAGATATGGTCAAATTGGCTTATGCAACACCAGTCACAGTTCCTCTTAAAGGAGACAATTTTGATTTAGATATTGAAGCCATTGATCAGGCTGTCAACGAACATACGAAAGCTATCATTATCTGTACGCCAAACAATCCCACTGGTACCGTCTTTAGTGAAGCCAGTCTGAGAGAACTTGCTCGTCTTGTATTAAAGCATGATCTATATATCATTACTGATGAGATCTATGAAAAGCTTATCTATGATTCTCACCCACATTTCAGTATTGCTTCCATTTCTGATGAAGTTAAAGACCATACCATCACCATCAATGGTTTTTCCAAGACCTATGCGATGACTGGCTGGCGTCTTGGTTATGTGGCTGCCAATAAAAATGTCATCAAAGCGATTGTCGCCATCTTGTCACAAACTACGTCTGCACCAGCAAGTATGGTGCAAATGGCAGCCATCGAAGCACTAAAAGGCCCGCAGGACGCCGTTGATGAAATGGTTAAACAATATGATCAGCGCAGACGCTATTGTCTTAAACGCCTGCGCGCTATGAATCACGTCACATGCGCTGATAGTCAGGGCGCCTTTTACCTCTTCCCTGATATGAGTGCTTATATGGGCACATCTTATGGTGACTACATCATTAAAGATGATTATGATTTATGTCATTATTTGTTGGAGAGTGAACATATTGCCTGTGTCCCTGGTTCAGTCTATCACGGACCCAATCATATCCGACTTTCTTATTCCTGTTCCCTGGATGAACTCAAGGAAGCCATGGATGGCATTGAAAATGCCTTAACACGATTAAAGTAAAAAAACTCCATCAGGAGTTTTTTTGTTTGATATAAGATAACGCATAGTCAAAGGCCGCCAGTTTTTGTTGATGATAAAAGCCATGAGCTGCATTTTTCATACAGATCAGATCGACATCGTGATAGACATCAAAAGCTTGTTGGGCATAACGGAAAGGCACGATATCATCAACATCGCCATGGATGATCAGGACCTTGTCAGTATAGCCCCCAATGACATCAAAAATATCAAAAGATAGTGCATCTTCATTATAAATGAGCCCCACTTCATGACCCATGATACTTGTTTCATAAATCGTACCTACACGTTGTTTCGCATCATCCTGGATGACAAAGGCTGGATAATAAAGAATCAGTCCGGCAACATCATCAGGCTGTTTGCCAGCAATATAGGCTGAAACAAAGCCACCCTGACTTTTACCCTGAAGGAATATTTTTGTTTCATCAACACAGTCGAGAGCCTTGATACCAGTGATGACTGTTTGTAAGTCTTTAGCTTCTGTCAATACAGACATCTCACGCATCGTTAAAGAACTTTTAATCTTATAGCCACCACCAATAAAATCAAAAATATAAGCCGCAATACCATGATCATTATACCACTTGGCTTCTTCTGCATTTGAGTTCATATTAGCCGTAAAGCCATGACACATAATGACGATCGGATGAGTGTCCGCATGAGCATCAGGCAAATAAAGCTTGCCGGCAATAGTTAAGCCATCGCGTTCAAAATTCAATTCTTTAATCATGACAAACCTCCTGTTTCGTTGATAAAACGATCTAATAATTCAATCATCAAATGACGACGTTTATAAGTTGTCTTCCAGTCTTTGATAAGCGCGCAGGCTACTTCTTGACCTCCACTTAACACTAACATTGGTCGCATCAATTGAATGACTTGTTCATAAGCTTCTTTATAGCGGGCATGGGACATCATCAAATCAAGTTCAATCGCGTATTTTTTAAGCAATTGCGCACTGTAATTTTGCGCTAGAACATTCTGATAACGTGACAGAGCTCTTAGTCCTGATGTATGCGTGACATAATCGATTAACCCTTCATAATACCCTTCTGCTTTAAAAATCATCGCAGTAGCCTCATTACGAGGCATCTTTTTTAGATAGTCCTCACGCACTGTTTGCCACTGATCAGCTGTAAAAGAATAACGCAACTGATCATAATAGTGATCGAGCTGACCCATATCTTTCATTAATTCTAAAAGTACTTCACGCTCTTTATCATTTTCATGTCTGACATTATAGTAATTTCTTAATAGTTCAAGGTCATCCTTGTAATGATAGTTGTCCTGATCGATTGTCAGGTTTTCTTTAAAGATTGCCTCTCCACCTTCTTGACCACTATATCTGATGCAATAATTCATGAGCCATTCGCGGACACGATAATGATCATAATAGTGATGGGCAAAGCGACTGATTGTTGTCAGATCCTCATGTTCTTCCATGAGTGATAAAACAGAGATGATATCATCGAGACGTTCATGACGTAACACTTCTAAGTTAAATTCTGCAAGCAACTGTTTATAGTGTCCTTTCATTAGCGTCAGGAGACCTTTGTAGGATTCACCATAGCCTTCATCATGAAAATGGGCAAACATGTATTGATACATCGTTTCAAGCACTTCATCATCGCTATGCTCTATTAAAAGCTGCCACATAGCTTCAAGACGACGATACTGAACAGTATCAA
>JAGBPZ010000072.1 GCA_017633115.1 Erysipelotrichaceae bacterium
AGCCATCTTATCGATAATTGTCTTTTTGCCATGAACGACTTCATCATGAGAAAATGGTAAGACAAACTGTTCATTATAGTAATACATCATTGAAAAAGTCAGCTTATGATAAACCTCACTGCGACTGCGGGCTTTAAAATCAGTTTGGAAATAGCTAAGGGTATCATTCATCCAACCTAAATCCCATTTATAGTCAAAGCCCAAGCCTTTCTTTTCAACTGGTTTGGTGACACCTAACCAGGAAGATGAATCTTCGGCAAACAACATAATATCAGGCATACTTTTTTTAAGCGCTTTGTTCATCTCTTGTACAAAACGAATCGAATGTGTGTTTTCACCACGATTTTGATCTCCCTGGCGATAAATCAGATTACCGACGGCATCCATACGCAAACCATCAATATGATATTCTTTGAGCCAGTAATAAGCTGCCGATGATAAAAAGCTGCAAACATCCCCACGAGAATGATTGAAATTGTTGCTGCCCCATTCACTGCGTCCATCACCAAAGGCTGCGTTTTCATAAAGTGGTGTGCCATCATAATTCCACAAAGCATAGTCATTGACTGCAAAATGAACTGGGACAAAATCCATAATGACACCAATACCATGCTGATGACACTGATCGACAAAGGCACGTAAACCATCAGGATTACCATAACGTGAGGTAGGTGAGAAGAAACCTGTAGCCTGATAACCCCATGATTCATCACTTGGATATTCATTAAGAGGCATGATTTCAACATAGTTATAGCCATATTCATTCAAATATGGAATCAATAAATCACCAAGTTCCTCATAACGATACCAGCCACTTGGATCAGTCGTATCCTCTTTCTTACGCCATGAGCCAAAATGAAGTTCATAAATATTAATTGGCTTTGTCAAATCACATGTACGCTGTTTAAGCCATTCTTTATCATGAAAATGATAATGGTTCATATCAAAAATAATCGAAGCATTGGCTGGTCGCATTTCAGCATGGAAACCATATGGATCACAATGATCGATAAAACGTCCGTCACGGTGATAAATACGATATTTATACATCTGTCCTGGTTTTGCATCAGGCACAGTTACCTCAAAAAATTGACCATCCTGGACACGTTTCATTGGTGTGTCAGTCCAATCATTGAATTCACCTATCAGACTGACATTACCTGCTTTAGGTGCATACGTTCTAAAAGTAACGCCTTTTTTCTCTACATGTGCGCCTAAATATTGGTAAGCTTTTAATTCTTTACCATTATAAAAGTCCTTGAGTTTCATAGTGTCTCCTCTCTTTAGACATATGTCTAATCTAATTCAACAAATTATAGACGAGTGTCTAATTTTTCATTTATAATAGTAACATATAAATATTTAATTTTCATCCTATAAATCAAATCATTTGTTGGAAATTAGACATATTAAGGAAAGTGTTGGATTATATGACTAGACAAATGCCAAAAAGCCAAAAGCGAATAATTAACGCTTTTATCGAAATGCGAAAGACAATGCCTCTCGAGAAACTATCAGTCACTAAATTATGCCAGAAAGCCGATGTCAATAAATCGACCTTCTACGTTTACTATCATGATATATATGATTTATCTCTCGAACTAGAATCACAATTAGTTGATAATATCGTTACATCCATAAGAGATCCTAAACTCATCATCTCTGATGTCTATACGTTCTCCAAACAACTCCATCGAGCTTATCAACAGCAGAAAGAAATGTTGACAATTCTTTTTAGTGACAGTCGCAGCGCCTCGTTACCAGAACAAATATTTGATTCCATCTGTGAAATCTACTATAAAATGCGTCCTGAATCACGTTATGACTTACATACAAAAATTATCCTTGAATACAGTATTTATGGTGGTTATTACAGTTTCAAAAATCATCTAAATGACGATTCTGAATATATTTCTAATATCATAGCTGATTTATCTTCTCGTGCACTTCAAGATGAGGATATAAAAAAAGAGTGATTGCTTCATCACTCAATGCCTGTTAGTAAGGTTGTTCTGGCATAATAAACATTAATGCCAGATAAATCAATAGACCACTGCCACCCCAGATGGCGAAAATCGCAAAAATCGCACGAATAATAGTTGGATCAACATTGGCATATTCACCAATACCACCACAAACACCAGCGATTTTACGGTCACGAGTTGAACGATATAGTTTTTTATCCATAATTCATTTCTCCTAATTTAATCGTTTAGATAATTCAAATTCAATATCACGAGATACTTTACCAAAAATCATAGTGACTGTACTTGCACCCTGAACAATACCGGATGCGCCTAAAGATTTGATGGTATCAACATCAATTTCATTTTTCTTTAAATGAACTTTTAATGTTGATGGTGAGCTTTCTGTCTCACTAATATTACTAATGCCTCCCAGTGCACCAATCAGTACATCAAGATCAATTGGACAGTTACCGCTTTGTTTTGCCTTACTGCGTCTTCTTAGGAGAACAATGGCAATCAAAGCAATAATGACGACAACACCAATAATGATATAAGTTGTATTTTTATCCACAGTTTATGTCCCCTTCTCGTTGAACTATTTTCAAATTATAGTATACTTATCTCGAGAAAAAAAGACAACCTAAAAAGGTCACTCACTTAAGTTAAACAATGAAAGGAGTCACTTTCAATGATTGAAAGTGTCATGATATATGAAAATTCTCGAAGGAATCAAAAAGAATCCATTATTCTTTATTTTGATGATATTGTGTGGCATAAGTTGCTTTGCGATTTATAATGCCGTGCCGATTGTCACCAATGTGTATAATCCTTCAAGACTGCCTTATATGCAGTTGATTTATTACATGCTTGGTGGCATTCTCGCTTATATGATTTATCGTGTTGGCATGGATACGATGTACAACAATATCAAACTGATTTACTGGCTGTTCATGATTCTGTTAATCGGACTGGCAGTTGACCACTTTGCCTATACACGTCTTCTGCACCATCACGTTGTGCCACTCGCGAAATTTGTCAATGGGGCGACGTCATGGTACCGATTACCTGGTTTTTCATTCCAGCCATCGGAGTTCATGAAAATCATCGTTGTCATGTATTTGGCACAAATGACCAAAGAATTCAATGATGAACAGCTGATTAGAACTGCCAACAGTGAATTCCGATACATCGTTGAAGTTTGTAAAATCGCTTTACCACCTGCCATCCTTATTTATCTGCAAAATGACTCAGGGGTCATGCTGATTCTGATGGCCGCGGTCTTCTTCGTTTTGATTTCCAGTGGCTTGAGGCGTCAATGGTTTATTCTGATTTTCGCTCTGGGCTTCAGTTTAATTGCCCTGATGACTTACCTGTTCCTGTATCATAATGATATCTTTACAAGATTCATCAATGGCCACACCCTTAAACGTATTTATGGATGGCTCGATCCAGAAGGTACAACAGCTGATGAAGGTCTGCAGTTATGGTATTCAATGTTGTCATATGGAACCGCATCATGGGTAGGACATGGCATGCGTGCTGTAGTCAAGGTTTTCCCTGAAGGTCATACCGACTTCATCTTTGCGGTTATCGCAACTGACTTTGGCTTTATTGGTGCATTCATCACCCTGGCTGCCATCATTACTTTAGATGTCGTACTGCTTCACATTGGCTTGTCTTCATCCAATGATCGTGACCAATATTTCACGATGGGCGTCTTAGGATCGTTAATGTTCCAACAGATATGGAATATCGGAATGATTCTTGGCTTCCTGCCTATTACTGGTATTACCTTACCGCTCATTTCTTATGGTGGTTCATCATTGCTCTCATATATGATGGCTATGGGCGTCTTTATCGATATCAACTACAACAATCAGATCTTAGACATCGATTCAAAATATACATTAAAAGGACGAAAGTTATAAGCTTAAAGCTTAATCTTTCGTCCTTTCTTTTCGATATAATGCAAAGTTCTGTCGATTGGATGTTCAAACGCAATACTGATACTTTCAAGATACATTCCTGCACCATCACCATAGAGAGGATCACCAATAAGAGGATGTCCTATAGAAGCCATATGGATACGAATTTGATGGGTACGCCCCGTCTCTAAGCGACAGGCAATCAAAGACTGACTGCCATTTGTTTTAAGCGTTTCATAGTGAGTCACTGAAGGCAATCCCTGAGGATCGATCATTCGTTTAACTGCTGAGTCAGGGGCATGCATGATAGGTGCATCAACAGTGCCCTTTCCTGGATTCCCTTCAACAAGAGCGTGATAGGTACGCTTGATTTGTTTGATATCGCGGGAATACCAGTCATGGATATAACTCGACTTTGCCACCAGCAGTAAACCTGATGTCTCTTTGTCGAGGCGATTGACAATATGGATGGCAGCATCAATATGATTAGCTTCATAGTAAGCCATAATGCCATTAGCCAAAGAGCTTGTATAATAACGGCGATTAGGAATACAGGCTAGTCCTGCCGGCTTGTTGACAACCATCAGGTAGGCATCTTCATAGACAATTTCAAGAGGCATCTCGACACTGACGACATGACTTTCCTCAACAGGAAACTCTATTGTCACAAAATCATTAACCTGAACAATATAAGGTACTTTTTCCCATTGTCCATTGACGGTAATCATGCCTTTGAACTTTGCTTCTTTAACGAGCTTTTTAGAAATGTGATGCATATAGAAAAAATCATCAAGACGCCTGTTAGCGTCTTGATTGGTTACAATATAACTCAGTTTCATAGGAAAGCTCTTTTTAGACGTTCTATAAATGATACTTCTCTATAATCTAAAAAGCGTACAGTACGATCTGATAGGTAAACCTCAACAAGTTCATTATCTGTCAGTTCGATAGAATCAAGGTCAACACACAATACACTATTGCGATAATTAAGGGTATTCAACAAAATGTATTTCGTTTCATCCAAAATTAAGCTTGAACCCAGACAACGATAAGCATTATGGTTGATACCGGCAATTTCACTTAATTCCATAGCACGCATATGAGGTGAAAGCAAGGCCCCATAAATTGATTTATTATAGGCAGTTGATCCTGAAGAAGTACATACCAACAAGCCATTACCTCTAAATGTTTCTAAATATTCATCAGAGATATAAACATCGATAACTTGAGAGCGGCGGTTATTTTCAATACGCATTTCATTAAGCGCATAAAAGACATCTTCATGATAATGGACTTCAAGCAAATCTC
Organism: Erysipelotrichaceae bacterium; assembly: GCA_017633115.1. Classification (GTDB taxonomy): domain Bacteria; phylum Bacillota_I; class Bacilli_A; order Erysipelotrichales; family Coprobacillaceae; genus RGIG9341. Next base: position 5,201 of record JAGBPZ010000072.1, read on the forward strand.
TTTCAACGATTTCTGGATCTTTCATCTGAATGTCAAGAACCAGCTGCTGCCATTCATCACTTAGATAATCAGTATAAAAGCCTAATGTACCTGTATGGATACCAACAAAGCTGACTGATTCTAGTTTATCAATATAACGATGGACGCTATAAAGCATCGTTCCATCGCCACCAACGGAAATGACGATATCTGGTTCTTCTTCATCATATTCCAGTGTACGATCGAGCGCATCCTTCAGCTTGGTTTTCAGTTTTTCTGATTTTTCGTCTCTTTTTGCGATTATTGCATACTTTTTCATAAACATCACCACTCCTATTATAAAGGTAATTGACTCACTTCGCAACCAGCTTTATAATGGCGTTGGGTGAACACTTATGGAAAAAAACATTGAAACTGAATACAAGCTTCTTATTGATGAGTCAACATTCAACCGCTTAAACAGTGCTTTTAATAAGCAACATTGTTATGAACAGACAAATTATTATCTGACATCACCAGAACTCGCTGAAGTCTTTTATAGCTTCCGTATGCGTCAAAAAGGTGACTACTATGAAATGACACTTAAAACACCAACACGTGGTATCGGACGCGTTGAAATGAATTGTCCCTTAACAGAAGATGAATTCAATACTGTTCTCAATGGCACCATGATTTCTAATGAAATCACCAAGCTGTTGAAAGATGAAGGCTTTGACTTAAGTCAAATCAGCCAAGAAGCCAGTCTTAAAACAATACGCCATGACATCCAGTTGACCTATGGTATGTTGTCGCTTGATGAAAACTATTATCTTGATCAGCATGATTATGAACTCGAATTTGAAATGTCTGATCTTGTCAATGGACCTCAGGAATTCAAGCAATTGTTAGATACTTATGGTTTGACATATACCGGCAATGGTCCAAGCAAAATAAAAAGAGTTTTAGATGCGCTAAAACTCTAACAATCAATACATACTTCTGTTTCAGATTCTTTGGCCTTTGAAGCTTTGGTTCCATAATCAGCTTCATAGGCTTTTTTGATATCCAGATCAGAGAACTGAGGACAATAGTCAGCCTGTTCACATTCCTGATAACGACGTAATTCACGAGGAATGAAAGCACGAATTTCTTCAGCATTGTACCCTACCTGGAAACGACGTTCATCAATGATAATTGGGCGTTTCAAGATCGAAGGATTTTTCTGAATGAATTCAATTAATTCATTCACTGACATGTCTTCAATATCGACCTTATTTTCTTTAATGATTTTAGAACGTTTAGAAATAATATCATCAGTACCATTTTCACTGCGTTCTAAAAGTTCACGTAATTCTTCTTTACGTAATAATGTCGAAAAGATATTCTTTTCTTTATAAGGAATGTTGTGCTCTTTTAGCCATGCTTTGACTTTTCTACAAGAAGCACAGCTAGGTGCGGTATAGATTCTGATCATTGATAGCCCACCTTTCATACAGACATCATTATACATCTTTTTACTATAGAGGTTAAGTTTTTTGCTCTAATTCATTGATTTTTGAGGCAATCGTCTCTATAATTGAGATTGCGATGAACAGAAATAAGTAGTTTCTTCAGCCCCTGTTCAAGAGAGCTCATGGATGGTGAAAATGAGCCATGCTGAAGAAGTGAATTGGGTTCTGGGAGCTTCTTTTTGCATCAGTGAAAAGACGGATCGTCTCCGTTATCAGACAAGCAAAACAATGGTGGCTCGTCCTTTGCGGACGTTTTTTTATTTATCAGCCGCCAGCCAGGAGGTATTAAGTTATGAAAAGAATGTTGAGTGGTATTAAACCTACCGGTCGAGTCACTCTGGGTAACTATATTGGTGCCATTAAACCTTTCGTTAGTTTCCAGGATGACTATGAAATGATCATCTTTATTGCAAACCTGCATTCAATGACAATTTATCAGGAGCCTAAAGTCTTGCGTCAAAACACTAAAGACTTAATCGCTCTCTATCTTGCAGCAGGTCTTGATCCTGAGAGAGTCACTTTATTCTTACAAAGTGATGTCATGGAACATGCTCAGCTAGGCTGGTATTTAGGCTGTATGGTCACAATGGGTGAATTATCACGTATGACTCAATATAAAGATAAAGCTGCTAAATCTAAGAAAAACGAAGGAATCGGTGCCGGAATCTTTAACTATCCATCATTGATGAACGCTGATATCCTGCTTTATGACCCTGACTATGTACCAGTTGGTGAAGATCAGAAACAGCATGTTGAGCTTGCCCGTGATATCGCTGACCGTTTTAATAAACGCTACAGTGATACCTTCAAATTACCTGAGCCATTGATTCCTCGTGTTGGTGGACGTGTTATGGACTTACAGGATCCAACCCGTAAAATGAGCAAATCTGATGATACCAGCAAGGGTTGTATCTATATTCTTGATCCAATCAATGTGTCAAAGAAAAAAATCATGTCAGCTAAAACTGACAGTGGTTCAGAAATCTATTTTGATCCAGAAAACAAACCAGGTATCTCTAACCTTTTAGAAATCTATTCAATTCTTTCTGGTAAAACCATTAAAGAATTGGAAGAACAATATAAAGGTATGGGTTATGGTGCTTTCAAGAAAGATTTAGCTGAAGTCTTAGGTGCAGAACTACAGAAGATCCAGGATCGTTATAACGAATTAATGTCTGGACATGTCATTGACGACATCCTGAACGAAGGTGCACAAAAGGCTCAGCGCATGGCACGTAAAAAGCTAGCTAAAGTTGAGCGTAAAATTGGTATCACAATTAAGAAATAGTCATTTTAAAAGGGAGCTATTGCTCCCTTTTCTTGTTTCATAAAAAACGAATTATCATTTTCTCACATTAAGCCATTTTACAAAAGCTCATCTGTGCTGACAACTTTTCATAGGCTGCATCTAAAGCTTTTACAAGTACATCATCTTCATTAACAGTTTCAAGCAAACGGTTTCTTACATCCTGATAACGATCGACAAAAGCAATGAAGGCATCATCATCTTCAACTTTTGCCTGACTCATCTGTGTAATCAAGTGTTTGACTTCCAATTTAATATCCATCCTGATTCTCC
>JAGBPZ010000073.1 GCA_017633115.1 Erysipelotrichaceae bacterium
CTATGGCCTGCCAGTAGACAAGCTGATCGTTGGTATTGGTGCTGCTCTCAACTATGTCAATGAAGAAGATCCACAGGCTGTAGAATTACAGGCTAAGATCAAAGACTTAGGTGTAGTAGAAGCATTCAAGGAAATTTCAGGTATTACTGATGAAGCAGTCCTAGCTGATGTTAAAGCTGCTTACGAATCATTCAGATAATCACAAAGTTATAATCATACTTACAAAATAATATTCCCCTTTTCTGGATAACCCAGTAAAGGGGTTTTTATATGCGCTATAGCTATGAATTCAAATTAATAGGTATTAAGATGTAGCAGAACAAAATAATATTCAGATCCACCAGACGGAATAGAAAAAATCCCATGTGTAGCTCTTATAAGCGGCTATCATGGGATTTTTGTATCATATGAAATTTTATTCTTCAAATAGTGGCGTTGAGAAATAACGTTCAGCCGTATCCGGCAGAACTGTCACAACAGTTTTGCCTTTACCAAGTTTATGAGCCAGCTTAAGGGCAGCTGCGACATTGGTGCCACTGGAAATACCGCAAAGAATGCCTTCTTCTCGGGCAAGACGTCTGGATGTTTCCAGCGCTTCTTCGTCAGTGACAATTGAAATATAATCATAGATGTTCTGATCAAGAACATCAGGAATGACGCCATCCCCAATACCCATCTGCAAATGTGTACCAATTGATCCACCAGATAAAATGGCAGCATGTTCAGGCTCAACAGCCCAGATTTCAATCGTTGGTGTATATTCTTTCAATACTTTACCAATACCACTGATCGTACCACCAGTTCCAATGCCTGAGCAGAAACCATCAACTGGTCCATCCATATCATCAATAATTTCCTGAGCTGTCTGGAGAACATGTACTTCAGGATTATGCTTATTTGTGAACTGTTGTGGTACATAGACATGAGGATCGTCACGCTCCATTTTTAAAGCCAGCTGTAAACAATCATCAATACATTTACCAATATCACCATCATCATGGATTAAAATAACTTCAGCACCATACTGTCTGACAAGTTTACGACGTTCTTCACTGACAGAATCAGGCATGATGATAATTGTCTTATATCCTCTAACAGCTCCAATTAATGCCAAACCAATACCTTGATTACCACTTGTTGGTTCAACAATAATTGTTTCTTGATTAATTTTACCCTCTCGTTCTGCCGCTAAGATCATATTATAGGCGGTTCTTGTTTTAATAGATCCACCCACATTTAATCCTTCAAACTTAACGAGCACACGCGCGTCATCAACATTGGTCATTCGATTGAGTTTAATCAAAGGTGTATGACCCATTGCTTCTAAAATATCATTATAAATCATAACTTTTCCTCTTTCGTTTCTGCGCCTCATTCTATCACAGTTGTCAAGAAGATTTCAACATCAGTTCATGAACAATAAAAATCTTCAATAGGCACAAACTCGTCTATTTTAAAAGTCTTTTCTTCAAGGATAGAGACAAGAATTTCAATATCTATACCATAATCAAAAAGCACTCATTGACATTTATGCACCGCAACATAAAACAACTTTCATCATCTTTTCGTTTTTGCATTAACCATAATATATCATATTCTTTTAATAAGAGTATTAAAAAAGAGCCATAATGGCTCGATTTACTTTTTAACTCTAATTGTCATAATGACTTCATCATCATTTTCTTTGATGGTTGAATCAACAGTAGTACCAGTCTGCTGTACCATCTGAACTGCCTGATTGATAGTATTGATGGCAATCTGTATATGACGGGCAAAACGTTTTGTGGTTGCTTTTGGAGTTTTCTTGATTTTCATCTTTTTGATACGACGATCAGTCTGATCGACTGTCATCTTTTTATCAATGATTTCTTTCAAGACTTTTTCCTGTGCTTCCTGATCAAGTCCCAGCATTGCACGAGCATGGCGTTCTGTAATTGTTCGTGTTTTTAATGCTTCCTGAACTGGTTCACTCAGTTGAATAAGACGCAATTTATTCGCAATCGTTGATTGTGATTTACCGACTTTTTCTGCCAGTTCTGTCTGTGTCAATTGTTGAAGTTCAATTAAATTGGCATAAGCCCAGGCTTCTTCAATAGGTGAAAGATCTTCACGCTGAATATTTTCAACTAGTGCTGCTGCCGCTGTCTGTTCATCATCAAGATTTTGTACGATGCAAGGAATCTCACTCATCTCTGCCTTCAAACAGGCGCGATAGCGACGTTCACCAACGACAATCTGGTAAACATTATTATAAGGGCGGACAACGATTGGCTGCAGAAGGCCATTCTGTTTGATGGACTCTGCTAATTCAATTAGTTTGTCTTCTTCGAAATGAGTACGTGGCTGGTCCTTGTTACGTTCAATTTTATCGATAGGAATCAAGCGATAAGCTGATTCTTCTTCATCTTTTCCCCCAAACAGACGGAAACTATAACGGTCTCTTCTTAATTCTCGCATATGATCTTGGGTATGCAGCAGGTGTATCTTTGACCTTTCTGATGATGATATTATGACGTACATCGTCATCGTTAGCTAAGGTAAAGCGGCGATTCTTTTCAATACGACCGCCAAGCATACCGATTCCTCGCTTTGCTTCGTTTATTTCTTCATCACCCTGACGACCTTTCAGTGCCAGGAAGCAGCCACCTTTAGCCACCAGTGGCAAACATAATTCATCTAATATATTTAATCTTGCTACAGCTCGTGCAGTCACTAAATCAAAACTTTGACGATGATCTTTCGCATAGTCTTCAGCGCGCGCAGCAACTGCTTCAACATTTTCTAATCCCAGTTCTTCACACAAGTGATGTAAAAAAGTAATACGTTTATTAAGTGAATCGACAATTGTCACTTTCAAATCAGGATAAAGGATTTTAAGTGGAATCGAAGGAAAACCAGCCCCTGCCCCAACATCACAGATCGTTTGCTTTGATAATGCGATGTCAGTTGCGATAGTGACTGAATCATAGAAATGTTTAAGATAAACATCTGCTTCTTCAGTAATGGCAGTTAGATTCATTTTCTGATTCCATTCAACCAATAATTCATAATAACGATGGAACTTTGATAGTTTTTCATCATCGATCGGTAATCCTTCTTCAAGCAGACGATTCTTAAAAGTTAATTCATCCATCATTTATTCTCCATATTCTGAACGTAAATAAATGAGAATGACAGAAATATCCGCAGGATTGATACCAGAGATACGACTTGCCTGGCCGATTGTCAATGGACGGATTTCTTTGAGCTTCTGTTTAGCTTCAAGAGAGAGATTGATTACCTGGTCATAATCAATCTGGTTAGGAATCTTTTTAGATTCCATTGATAACTGCTTGTCAACCTGACGTAACGCTTTATCAATATAACCTTTGTACTTGATACGAATTGTCACTCGCTGACGTTCTTCCTTTGTAAGTGAAGGGTTGCCAATATAGTCAAACAGTTTATCATAAGTCAGCTCTGGTCTTTGCAGCAACTGACGCGCATTAGTTCCTTCAGTCAGACGATTTGAACCAAGTTCTTCCAAACGGTCATTGATATCACTCTTAGGTGATAATGGCATTGCTTCTAAACGTTTGATTTCATCACTGATGTGATCCATCTTTTCAAGATAGTTCTGGTAAACAGCTTCACTCACTAGTCCAGCTTCATACCCATAACGTCTTAAACGTTCATCGGCATTATCATGCCTTAACAATAAACGGTATTCAGCACGGCTTGTCAACATACGATAAGGTTCTTTTGTACCTTTAGTGACCAGGTCGTCAATCAAAACACCGATATAAGCTTCATCTCGACGCAGAATCAAAGGTTCTTCTGATCTAATAGCTTTAACTGCATTGATACCCGCAATCAAACCCTGACCAGCAGCTTCTTCATAACCACTGGTGCCATTGATTTGACCAGCAGTATAAAGATTCTTGATGACCTTTGTTTCTAATGATGGCCAAAGCTGTAATGGATCAATGGCATCATATTCAATCGCATAAGCATATTTCAAAAAGACGGCATGTTCCAAGCCTGGAAGTGAGCGTACCATCAATTCCTGGACATCATGTGGCATGGAA
>JAGBPZ010000074.1 GCA_017633115.1 Erysipelotrichaceae bacterium
CTTGGTGCCAAGACTACAGGTAACGGTATGCTGACTTACAAGACAAGCAACAAGAAAGTCGCTAAAGTCAGCTCTAAGGGTACTGTCACTGGTGTCAAGAAAGGCAAAGTGACAATTACGATCACTGCTTCAGCAACTGGTGCTAATGAAAAGGCTACTAAGAAAGTCACAGTCACAGTTAAATAATCAAATTTCATATTAATAAGACACCTGATCGGACATTAATTCTTCTATCAGGTGTTTTTGCGCCAATAAAGTTCTTCAAGTTTATAAATCTTTTGGTATAATGGTTAATACGAGGTGAGGATGATGTATCAGTTAGCACATCGAGGCTTAAGCCAGTTTTATCCAGAAAACACTATGTTGGCATTTAAAGAAGCTTTAGAAGGTCCATTTGATGGTTTGGAAACAGATGTTCAGATGACTAAAGATGGGGAACTTATCCTGCTTCATGATGCCACAATTGATCGTACCAGTGATGGTACCGGCTATGTATGTGATTATACATATGAGGAATTGTTGAAGTTTAATTTCAACAACGGATTTGAAGGCGTCCATACCCCAATTCCTCGTTTAGAAGAATTACTTGAATTGATGACACATTATGATAAGATTCTCAATATTGAAATCAAGGCAGAGGCAAAACCAGGTACTGAAGAAAAGGTCGTAGAACTTGTTAAAAAATACAATCTGAAAAAAGTTTATTATTCATCAACAGATGTCAATCAGATGCTGCGTATAAGAGAACTGGTGCCAGATGCTTATGTCGCATTGATTATTGTCAGTCATTATCAACACGGTGTAGAAGTTGCATCCATGGCAAAGTTGGATGGCATTCATTCCCGTTATAACTTTTTAAATAAAGACAATGTTGAAGATTTGAAAACTCAGGGCTTTAAAATGGGTGCCTGGACTGTACCAAATCGTAAAACTTTTGTTGATATGGAAAAGAAAGGTATGTTGTTTGCATTTACAAACAAATTTATTCTCTAGAGGTTAATATGCGTTTAGATAAATTTTTAAAACTGTCTCGTATCATCAAGAGACGTACATTATCAAAAGAAATTGCTGAAGCATCACGCGTCAAGGTCAATGGCAAAGTCGCTAAACCAGCAACAAAGATCAAGGTTGGCGATGAGATTGAAATTGAATTTGGTCGTACGATTTTGAAGGTTCGTGTACTCATGCTTAAAGACCATGTACGTAAGGATGAAAGCAACCTTCTTTATGAAGTTATAGAAGAAGTTCCAAATCCAAAACGATTTGAAACAAATGAAGCAGGTGATACTCATGTTTAAAACTTATAGACGATTGATGCGCACATCACGTTTTCGCCTGATTATGATGTGCTTATATATTGTGATTATTTTAGGTGTAGGCTATAATCTTTCATCTTCTTTTATTCGTTTGCGTTCTCGTCAATCAACACTCAAACAGCTTGTTGCTCAGCAGAAACAGCTTGAAATCGATCAGAAAGCATTGGCTCAAGAAGTTGAGCAGTTAAAAGACGATGATTATGTCATTCGTTACGCACGTGATCACTACATCTTCTCTGCTGATGGTGAAAAAGTAATTGTCCTTCCAGAGGATGATGAAAGCGACACCCAACAGCAATAATTTTCTTTAACATTAAGGGGATAAAACTATCTTCATAATGATTAAAAATGGTATGATGATATAAAGAAGAGGAGAGTGCTTATGGAATACAGATTAATTGCGAGTGATTTAGATGAAACATTGTTGAACGATGATCATAGAGTGCCTGATGAAAACGTCAAATGGATTCAAAAGGCACGTTTGGAAAAGAACATTCGTTTCGTACCTGCAACTGGTAGAGGCTATATGAGTATTAAGCCAGAATTGACACAGTTGGGATTGACAGATGCAGAAAATGAATATGTGCTTTCGTTTAACGGTGGCTCTCTTACAGAAAATAAAAACAACCGCATCATGAGATGGCAGGGTCTACCATTTGAAAAAATGAAAGAAATTTTTGAATTTGGTTTGAAGCAAGATGTCTGCATGCATGTTTATACGAATACAACACTGTATGTATGGCATTTAAGCGATTCTGAAAGAGAACGTCTGATTGCCCAGAGACTTGAAGTCACATACCCAGAAGAAGATTCGGTTGATTTCCTTAAAGATGAAATGATTGCCAAAATTCTTTATCAGAATGTTGATGTACCTTATCTGATGACTTTAGAGCCACAGATGAAAGACATCACTGAAGGTCATTGTGCAGTCTCTTATTCATCAAATCGTTACATGGAATTCAATGCGATTGGTGTTGATAAGGGTAAAGCTCTTCATGAACTTGCCGCCATGCTTGATATTCCAATTGAGCAAACAATCGCGGTTGGGGATAATTTCAACGATATGGCTATGTTAGAAGCTGCTGGCTTAGCAGTTGCTGCAGGTAATGCGGTACAGGAAGTCAAAGATGCTTGTGACTATACGACAAAGGCTAACAATAACGAAGGCGTTGTCGCTGAAGTTATCAGAAAGTTTATTTTCCATGAAGACATTTAAAAGTATCATTCAGGCTGAGACAACTCAGCCTTATTATATGGAATTAAAGCGATTCGTTGAAAATGAGTATGCCCATAAAACTGTATTCCCACCTCATAACCAGATCTATCATGCTTTTAACTTTGTCGATTATGAAGATATCAAAGTCGTTATAATCGGCCAGGATCCTTACCACGAAAAATATCAAGCCAATGGTTTGGCTTTTTCTGTCAATCGAGGCGTTCGTCTACCGCCTTCACTTGTTAATATTTATAAAGAGGCTCATAGTGATGTAGGCATTGATATACCTCGTCATGGTGATTTGTCAGCCTGGGCAAGACAAGGCGTTTTATTACTCAATACAGTTTTAACTGTTGTTGAAGGACGCGCTAATTCCCATAAAGATCATGGTTGGGAAGTCTTTACTGATCATATTATTGAAGTTATGAATGCCCGTGAAAAACCACTGGTTTTCATTCTCTGGGGCGCACAGGCAGGCAACAAAGGACGTATGATTGACACTCGTCGTCATCTTGTCATTCGCAGTGCTCATCCATCACCTTTAAGTGCTCATCGCGGTTTCTTTGGCTCACGTCCATTTTCACGTGCTAATGATTTTTTAATCGCCAATGGGCAAACCCCAATCGATTGGAGGATTGATTAATGTTTGATAATATTCAGGAAGCTGTTGCTTATATTGAAGGTAAACGCCATAAGCGTACAGTTGAAGAATTCCGTAAAACACTTGAATCATTACAGATCAATATGGCACAAAAGAATATGATCCATATTGGCGGCACTAATGGTAAAGGCTCAACGGTCAATTATCTTCGCGCTATTTTAAATGCACATGGTTATCGCGTTGGGACTTTCACCTCACCTTATTTAGTCTGTCATAATGACCGTATTCGCATTGATGACGAACCAATCAGTGATGATGATTTATTGAAATATATCAATCGTTTTTATGATGTCATTGAGCGTGAAGATATGTCAATGTTTGAAATCGATGTCATGATCATGCTTGCCTATTTTGATGAACAGGATCTTGACTATCGCATTATTGAATGTGGCATTGGCGGCAAAAATGATAAGACAAATGTCATTGATTCAACACTATCAGCTATCACTAACATCGGTCTTGATCATTTGGAACAAATTGGGCCAACTCTGTATGATGTCATTAACGAAAAAATGGGTATCATTCAGCCTCACCAGATTTTTGTGACTAGTGAAATATCTGGCACTATTATTGCTCGTTTGCAGGAACAGTGTGATGTCATGGAAGCTTTAATGGTCGTTGTTCCAGAGTATGATGTTGATGAATATCCAATCACATTTGCTTATCGCAATATGTTCTTCAAGCTCAAAACCAATGGTATATATCAAGCAACAAATGCCCGTTTGGCATTAACGATTGCGCATAAGTTGATTACTCTTAATCCAACCTTAACTGTGCCAGCTGTTGAAGATGCAATCTGGCAGGGACGTTATGAGGAATTAAGTTATAATGGTAAACGTGTTGTCATTGATGGCGCTCACAATATTCCAGCTATCGAGTCATTGATTAAATCAATCAAGTTTGATGATGGCCATCCTGCCATTGTCTTCTCTTGTTTAAAGGAAAAGAGTGCAGAATCAATGGTTTCATTGTTACAAAATGCAGGATTATTTGTGTATCTGACAACTTTTGATGATGAACGCGTCATCGATTTAAGTAAAATTGCAACTAACGATATTCAAAAAGTTGTACCTGATTATCGTGCCGCAATTAAGGAAGCTTCAAGCCAATATGACTATGTTATCGTCACGGGATCACTACATTTTATTTCGATTGTGAGACGCTTTTTACAGGAAATGAAGTAAACATTTCCTGTTTTTTTATGACTTTAAAAAAGAATGATAAAGACTACAAAAACGGCACAAGTTTTTTTGTGAAAAAGAGTAACATCACTTTATCACGATGTTTTTATGTGATAGAATAGAAGCAGAAAGTAAGCGATTACATAACAAATTTAGGAGGAAATAGTAATGGGTAAAGAAATGTTAGGTATGATTCTTGCCGGTGGACGCGGAAGTCGTCTGTATGAATTAACTGCCAAAGTGGCTAAACCAGCTGTTTACTTCGGAGGAAAGTATAGAATTATTGACTTCCCTTTGAGTAACTGCGCAAACTCAGGTATCGATGTTGTTGGTGTATTGACTCAGTATGAATCAATCGAACTTGGTACATATGTTGGCGCAGGTAGCAATTGGGGCCTTGATGGTGCTAATTCACTAGCAGCAATCTTACCTGCACGTGAAAGAGGAGATGTTGGTGCAACATGGTATGCTGGTACTGCAGATGCCATCCAGCAGAATATTGGCTTCATGGATGATTATGATCCAGAATACGTATTGATCTTATCAGGTGACCATATTTATAAGATGGACTATGACAAGATGTTAGACTATCATAAGGAAAAAGGTGCTGACTTAACAGTAGCAGTATTGAATGTAACTTTAGAAGAAGCTACTCGTTTCGGTATCATGAATACTAATGATGATCTTTCAATTTACGAATTCGAAGAAAAACCAGCACAGCCAAAATCTACATTGGCATCAATGGGTATTTACATCTTCACTTATAAAGAATTAAGAAAATATTTATTAGCAGATGCTAAAGACGAAAACTCTAAACATGACTTCGGTATGAACATCATTCCAGCTATGTTAGCAGATGGCAAAAAATTATTTGCTTACGAATTTGATGGCTATTGGAAAGACGTTGGAACTGTTGACAGTTTATGGGAAGCAAACATGGATTTATTAAAAGATTCTGACTTAGATCTTTTCAATGAAAAGGATGATTGGAAGATCTATACAGAAGATACTTTGAGCAAACCACAGATCTTTGGTCCTGATGCTGAAGTTAAAAATTCATTAGTCACTCAGGGTTCTGTTGTTGATGGTAGTGTATCTGGTTCTGTCATCTTTAGTAACGTATGCATTGGCGCTGGTGCTAAAGTTGTAGATTCAGTCTTAATGCCTGGTGTTCTTGTTGAAGAAGGCGCAGAAGTTTATAAAGCAATCGTTGATACTGACGTTGTCATTTCTGCAGGTCAAGTAGTCAATAAGGAAGCTAAGGACGTCGCTTTAATTAGCAATAACACAAGATAGGGGGATCAGACGATGGCTAAAATTATTGGATTAGTAAATCTGCATTCAGATGTCTCTTTAGGTGGACTAACTGAAAGAAGACCTGCTGCTTCAGTCAGCTTCTTAGGTCGTTATGGTATCATTGATATCGTATTATCTAATTTATCAAATTCTGGTATCGATACTGTTGGTGTATTGATTAAAGAAAAACCTAGATCACTCTTCAAACATTTAGGTAATGGTAATGCTTGGAACTTCAACTCTAAGAAGGGTGGCGTTTCATTCCTCTATAATGAAGGTGCAAGTGGTCCTTACAATCATGATGTAAACAACTTAATCGAAAATATCGCATTCTTAGATAAGAACACTGCTGACTATGTTGTCATCGCTCCTGCTCATATCATCACTACTATGAACTTTGCAGATTTAGTTGATGAACATGAAAAATCTGGTGCTGAAGTAAGTGTTGTTTATAAGAAAATTAAAGACGGTAAAGAAGCATTCATTGGCGAAGATATCGTTAAAGTTGAAGATGGTGTTGTTACTGGCTTCGATGTCAACAAAGGCAATAGAAAGAACACTACAGTTTCATTAAATACTTACATCTTCAATAAAGATGCTTTATACAAAGTATTAAAGAAAGCTCAGAAAGCAAGTGTTTTCTTCGACCTTCGTGATACATTAAATTACATGGTTGATGAAGCTAAAATCAATGCAGTTGAATTCAAAGGCTTTGCAGCTAATATCAACTCATTCGAAACTTACTATGACACTTGCATGAAGTTCCTTGACAGAGATGTTAATACAGCTGTTTTCAAGAGCAATTGGCCAATCTTTACAAACACTAATGATACACCTCCAGCTAAATACTTAAAGAATTCTTCAGTTAAGAATTCATTCGTTGCTAATGGTGTTATCTGTGATGGCGAAATTCAGGATAGTATTATCGGTCGTGAAGTTACAATTGGTAAAGGCGCAGTTATTAAGAACTCAATTATCTTCTCAGGCGCTAAGATCGGTAATGGTGCAGTCTTAGATCATGTAATCGTTGATAAAGAAGCTAAGATTAAGAGAGTCACTGAATTAGTTGGTACAGCTGAAAAACCTCTTTATGTCAAAGAAGGGGACACAGTGTAATGAAAATAGTATTCGCTACAGGCGAGGCATTACCGTTCATTAAATCTGGTGGTTTGGCTGACGTTTTAGGGTCACTGCCAAAAGCCCTTGCAGCAAAGGGCCATGAGTGTATTGTCATTATTCCAAAGTATGCTGACATCAAGATGGCTGATGAGCTTGAATATGTCACTAACTTCTATCTTTGGGTAGGCTGGAGAAGATGCTACTGTGGTGTATTTAAAGCAGTAGTTGATGGCGTCACTTATTACTTCGTTGATAACGAACAATATTTCAAGAGACCTGGTCTCTACGGGTATGATGATGATAACGAACGTTTCGCATTCTATGACTTTGCAGTTCTTGAATGCTTATCTCGTTTAGACATCATGCCAGATATCTTATCTTTACATGACTGGCAGGCAGCAATGATTGCCCCATTATATAAAGAAAGATATGCATACTATGATTACTATGGTGGAGTCAAGCTTACTTTCACAATCCATAACATTGCATATCAGGGAAAATGCGATCCTAAGTTATTAACTGATTTATTTGGTTTAGACAATTACCTCTATTACAATGGTAATGTCAGAAATGATGATTGCATGAACATGATGAAAGCAGCAATTGTTTATTCTGATGCAATCACAACAGTTTCACCAAGTTATGCAAATGAAATCCTGACTGATGCTTATGGCGAAGGATTACAGAGCATCTTAGGTATGCGTAGACATGACCTCTATGGTATCTTGAATGGTGTCGATTATGACACAATCAACCCAGCAACTGATCCAGAAGTTGAATACAACTTTGACATCACAAACTGGAAAGAAATGAAAGCTAAAAATAAAGAAGCATTACAGAAAGAAGTTGGCTTACCAGTTGATCCAGAAGTTTGCTTAATTGGTATCGTCACTCGTCTGACATGGCAGAAAGGCTTAGACCTCATTATCAACCGAATGGAAGAAATGATGAAGAGACGTGTTCAATTCGTTATCCTCGGCTCTGGTGATGATCGCTACGAAGAACCATTGAAGACAATCGCAGCTTATCATGGTGACAAGATTTCATTGAATCTGAAATATGACTTCGGTTTATCTTGCCGTATCTATGCTTCATGTGATGCCTTCCTGATGCCTTCATTATTTGAACCTTGCGGATTATCTCAGATGATGTCAATGCGTTATGGCACAGTACCAATCGTACGTGAAACTGGTGGTTTAAGAGACAGTGTTCAGCCATTCAATGAATATGATGAAACCGGCACAGGCTTCAGCTTTACAAACTACAACGCTCACGAAATGTTGAACATTATTGACTATGCACTTTACATCTTCTATGATTATCCTGAAAAATGGGATGGTCTGGTAGAACGTGCAATGCAGGCTCAACTTGACTGGGATAAATCATCTGACGAATATCTAAGAGTATTCAATTCTTTATTAGATTAGTCTCGTGATTAATAGAAAACTCCATAAAACGCTGGTTTAATACCAGCGTTTTTCTTGTGGATTTAAATCTGTGATGACGAGTGCAAACTTAGTGTTTTACTTGTCAAAGCCTATATGATTTGGTATATTAATTATGATTCGGGAGCTCGAGTGAGAAAGTCAAAGAACTTTTGCTCAAAGAGCTTTTTTTACAAGGAGGCAAATATGAAAGTTTTTAATCAGCTGACAAATAAGAAAGAAGATTTACAGACTATTAAGCCTAATGAAGTTTCAATTTATGTCTGCGGTCCAACTGTGTATAATCATGCACATATTGGTAACACCAGACCAATGATCGTATTTGATGTTTTACGTCGTACATTAGAATACTTGGGCAACAAAGTCACATTCGTTTCTAACTACACTGATGTTGATGACAAAATCATCAAAGCAGCAAAAGAAGAAGGTATCAGCGAAAAAGAATTGACAGAAAAGTATATCAAGGCTTACGAAGATGTCAGACATGGTCTGAACATTAAGGATCCTACTTATACTCCACGTGTCACTGAAACAATTCAGCCAATTATTAACTTCATTGCTGCCCTGATTGACAAAGGTTATGCTTACGAAGTTGACGGTGATGTCTACTTCCGTGTCACTAAGATTGATGAATATGGACAGCTTTCAGGTATTAAAACTGAAGACCTCATCAATGGTGCAAGTCAAAGAACACAAAGCGATGACGACAGAAAAAAAGAAAGTCCAGTTGACTTCGCTTTATGGAAAAAGACTGATGAAGGTATCCAGTTCGACAGTCCATGGTCAAGAGGAAGACCTGGCTGGCATACAGAATGTGTTGTCATGATCAATGATTTATTTGACAATGGTAAGATCGATATTCATGGTGGTGGTCAGGACTTAAAGTTCCCACATCATGAAAATGAAATTGCGCAGTCAATGGCTTATCGCGGACATCCAATTTCTGATGTCTGGATGCATAACCAAATGATCAACATCGATGGCGAAAAGATGAGTAAATCCCTTGGCAATGTTTTACTTGCTAAAGACTTGATCGTCACTTTAGGCATTAACGTCTATAAATGGTTAATGCTTTCAACTCATTATCGTAATCCATTGAATTTGACTGATGATGTTGTCAACAGTGTCAAAAAAGAAGTCGCAAAAGTTACTAATGCAACAAAGAATGCATCACTTTATCTTCAGGTCAACCGTGTTGATGATAGCACTTTTGATGAAGCTGTCGTTGATGAAATGGTTGATGCTTTACAGGATGACTTGAATACTTCACTTGCTTTGACTCGTATTCTTGATCAGGTCAAAGTTGTGAATCAGGTTATGCGTGTACGTGATAAAGACAATGCAGCAATCGCAAAGGCTTATAACACACTGATGAAGATGTGTGATATTATCGGCTTTGATTTCTCAACAGTTCAGCTGAGCGATGAAGACATCGACCTTTACAACAAGTGGCAGGCATTGAAGAAAGAAAAGAACTTTGCTGAAGCTGATGTCATCAGAGCACAGTTAATTGAACGAGGCATTATTTAATGCGTCCTGAATTGATGAATGCCTTAACGCTTGCCTATCTTGGCGATGCCGTATTTGAAGTGTATATTCGCAACTACTTGATTGTAGATAAAGGTATCACAAAACCTAATGATTTGCAGAAAGCTGCAGTTCAATATGTATCTGCATATGCTCAGGCAGGTTTTATGAAAGAAGCACTTAAAAACGACTGGCTAAGTGAGGAAGAAGTCCGCATCTATAAGCGTGGGCGAAACACAAAAGGCCATGGTGTTAAAAACAAGACGACATTGACACACAATCAGTCGTCCGGATTTGAAGCTATTATTGGTCATTTGTATCTGCTCGAAGAACACGAGCGTATTGGAGAGATTGTCAATATGTATAAACAATATGTTGACAGTCTTATAACAGATTAAAAGGGTGGTTATTATAACATGCAGTGGATATATGGCAGAAATACTGTTAAAGAAGCAATCAGACAACATAAAACACAGGAAGTTGTGATTCAGAGTCACAGCCGTAATGATGATGTCATTGCTCTTTGTAACAAAAACAGAATAAAGTATAGGATGATGGAACGTCGCCAGATAGATAATCTTGTCGGTAAAGTTGTCCATCAGGGTGTTATTGCTTCTGTCAGTGACTATGATTACACACCTTTAAATGACATCTTAAAAGGTATTCCTGAGGGAAAACAGCCATGTCTGTTGATGCTTGATGGCTTAGAAGATCCACATAACCTCGGTGCCATTTTAAGAACTTGTGATGCCATCGGTGTCGATGGTGTTATTATCGGCAAAAAGCGCAGCGTTGGCTTAAATGCTACTGTGGCTAAAGTATCTACAGGTGCCATTGATCATGTACCGGTTGCTCAGGTCACTAACCTGACTCGTACTCTTGATGATCTTAAGAAAAAAGGTTTTTGGGTCGTCGGTTGTGAAGCTGATCATGCCAGTGATTATCGTAGTGTTGATTACAACATGCCAATTGTCCTGGTTATCGGTTCTGAAGGATTTGGTATTTCACGTTTAGTCAAAGAACACTGTGACATTCAGGTATTCCTGCCAATGGTAGGCCATGTTAATTCATTGAATGCCTCAGTCGCTGCAGCAGTTTTACTCTATCAGGTCTACGAATCACGTCATCCTTTTTCTCGATAAGAAAAAGGTGAGGATTTATGAGTTTATCGAATGAAGAGTTAAACTTACTATATGTTTTATGTAAAAGTGGAAATGAAGCTGCCAGTAATTATCTGCTGCATCATGTTTATGAATTTGCATCAGATATGGCACGTATTAAATATTACATGTTAAGCCCTGAAGATCGTAAGGATGTTCTACAAAAGGCTGTTGTTGAATTTAATTTCATCATTTCCCGTTACCGCTTTGATAAGGATGCATCTCTAAAGTATTTTGCGGCATTGTGTATTGATAATACACTAAGCAGATGCTATGAGAAAATAAAGCAGACAAGTCAAGATTTCCAACTGTTGAGTATGGATGCGCCAATTAGTTTTGATGATGATTTTACTTTGCATTCAGTTCTTGCAGGAACGAAGGTCGAATATAACCCAGAGGTTTCTTTACATTTAGGATTATTACTTGATCGTATGCAAAGAAAAATTCTAAAGCAATATTCCAGTGAGCAAAGGATTAAGCCAATTTATATCATTTATATTATGACGATTTATGGTTATTCAGTGGATGATATTGCGGCCACAGTTGGGAAATCAGTTCATTATGTCTATCGTAAACGCATTGTTTTTCGTCGCTTTTTAAGACAGATGGGAATACATACCATCGACTTAAAATAAGTTTGACTAACGTAAGCGTTTATGATAAATTAAAGTTCGCAAAGGAGTGATATCATGAGGGAAAAAGTCATTCTCGTCTGTACCGAATGCTTATCACGCAATTATACGCTCAACAAAAATACGAGAACCAACGTCAAACGTTTGGAACTTAATAAATACTGCAAGAAATGTGGTAAACACACACTTCACAGAGAAACGAAATAAGGAGGCGTTCAACATGGATCATAAGCAGACTGAAGAAGAAAAGAAAGCGCTCAAGGCTAAATTAAAACAGGAACGCAAAGATTTACGTGCTGCTAAGAAGCTTGAAAGACAAAGACTTTTAGAGGAACAGGAAGATCCTAATCCTTTAAAACTTAAAGAATGGTTATCTTTAAGAGGTATCCGTGACGAAATCAAGGAAGTTCATTGGATGACTCCTGGTGAATTGGCTCACGCTTCTGCAATTGTATTAGCTTTTACATTTGCACTTGGTGTTTACTTTTATGCAGCTGATGCTGTAATTGCATTAATCTTAAAGGCATTGGGGATGAATTAATATGGCAGACGTTAATACAAACCAGCAGAATGATGAAGGTAGAATGTGGTATGTCGTTAATACCTATTCTGGCCATGAAAGTAAAGTTAAAGAAAATCTGGAAAAACGTGTTGAATCATTAGGTTTGCAGGATGTTGTTTTCAACATCGTTATTGCCTCTCAGACTGAAACTGAAATCGTTACAAGAGATGGTAAAAGCAAACGCGTAACTAAGGAAAAGAATATGTTCCCAGGTTATGTATTCATCGAAATGATCATGACTGATGAAGCATGGTACCATGTCAGAAATACTCCAGGCGTTACTGGATTCATCGGTTCAAGTGGTGGTGGGGCAAAACCATTCCCAGTTGACAAACGTCAAATGGATCCAATCTTAAAACGTATGGGTATCAGAACTGCAGAAATGCAGATCAACTTTGGTGTAGGTGACAAAGTCAAAATTGTCTCAGGCGTTTTCGCAGGTCAGACAGCTAAAGTTGAAAAGATCGATTTAGAAAGAGAACAAGCTGAATTATCAAGCGGTAATCTTTCCTTGACAATCGATTTACTTAAACTTGAAAAGGTTGAAGATTAAAGCGTGCATCAAAGCATGCTTTTTTCTTTAAGTAAAGAAAAAAAGTGTTGATTTTTTCGCATAATGTTGTATTATATAAGTCGGCACTATGTGTCACCCGTGGGAGGACTATGTCCTTTGACCACTACACGGACAAATATTAAATAGGAGGTGTTGTCGCGTGAGCAAGAAAATTAATCGTATCATGAAAATTCAGTTCAAAGCAGGACAGGCAAGACCAGGGCCAGCATTAGCCGGTGCAGGTATTCAGATGCCTCAGTTCTGTAATCAGTTTAACAGTGCTACACAAGATCGTTTAGGTGAAACTGTTCCTGTTGTTTTAACTATCTATGAAGACAAATCATATGAATTTGAGTTAAAAACAACTCCAGCTGCTGAAATGATTAAAAAGGCATGCGGTATTGACAAAGCTGCAAGTGATTCAAAAGTTACAGTTGCAACTTTATCAGCAGACAAATTAAGAGAAATCGCAGAATACAAAATGCCTGATCTTAACGCTTACGATATCGAAGGCGCTATGAAGATCATCGCTGGTACAGCTCGTAACATGGGCGTTAAAGTAGAAGGAATCGACGCTTAATAATCACTTGACGATTATCCGTCATTACAGTGGGAGGAAATTCCGCTTAACCACTTAAGGAGGAAAAGAAATGGCTAAAAAAGGTAAGAAGTATCAAGAGGCCGCTAAATTAGTCGAAAAGGGTAAAATCTACCCAATCGAAGAAGGTGTAGCCTTAGTAAAGAAAACAAGTATCGCAAATTTTGATGAAGGCGTTGACGTCGCTTTCAGATTAAATCTTGACGTTAGACATGCTGATCAGCAGTTACGTGGTGCCTTAGTATTACCTAACGGTACTGGTAAAACTAAAAAAGTTTTAGTTATCGCTGAAGGTGCTAAAGCTGACGAAGCTAGAGAAGCTGGTGCTGACGTAGTTGGTTCTGATGATGTATTAGAAGACATCAAGAACGGCTGGTTAGATTTCGAAGTTGCAATCGCAACTCCAAACATGATGCCTAAGTTAGGTCGTTTAGGTCGTATCTTAGGTCCTAGAGGCTTAATGCCTAACCCTAAAACTGGTACAGTCACTATGGATGTTGCAAAAGCAGTTAAAGAATCTAAAGCTGGTAAAGTCAACTACAGAACTGACAAACAGGGTAACGTACACGTACCAATCGGTAGAGTATCATTCACTGATGAACAGTTAATTGAAAACTTCAACGCTGTTCGTGACTTATTGATCAGAGTAAAACCTTCAACAGCAAAAGGTACTTACATCAAGAACGTCGCACTCTCTACTACTATGGGTCCTTCAGTTAAGGTCCAGTATTAATTCATTAGACGCAATCAATATACCGAAGACAGTAACTGACGCAAAAGTCTTAATTTGTTACCGAGGTTGAATGTCTTGCATGACGACAAACTCCTCGGCACTATTGCGAGGAGTTTTTAGATAGACCGCGTATATTGTTGCAATAAATTTTAACGGAGGTGTAACAATGGCTAAAGAAAAAGAAGTTTTAGTCGCAAAACAGGCCATCATCGATGAAGTCACTGCTAAAATCGAAAATTCTGCATCAATGGTTGTTGCTGAATACCGTGGTTTAACAGTTGCAGAAGTCACAGAACTTCGTAAAGCTTTAAGAGCTGAAGGCGTTGAAATGAAAGTTTACAAAAATAAACTTGTTAAACGCGCAACTGCTGTTACTGGCAAAAGTGATTTAGATGAATACTTAACAGGCCCTAATGCATACGCTTTCGGTCTTAACGATGCAGTCGCACCTGCAAGAGTACTTGCTGATTTCGCAAAGAAACATAAGCAGTTAATCTTAAAGGCTGGTATCGTTGAAGGTGATGTTGTTGGTAGTGATGATATCAAAGCTATCGCTAAATTACCTGATCGTAAAGGTATGTACTCAATGTTACTTGGTTGCATTCAGGCACCAGTATCTAAATTCGCAAGAGCTGTCAAGGCTGTCGCTGATGCTAAAGCAGAAGCTAGCGGTGAAGCTCCAGCTACTACTGAAGATGCAGCAGCTGCAGCTGCTTAATGTGCAGACAAGAAATTAAACGGAGGAAAATACAATGGCAATCACAAAAGATGAAATTTTAGAATACTTAGAACAAGCAACTATCTTAGAACTTAACGATTTAGTAAAAGCTATCGAAGAAAAATTCGACGTAACTGCAGCAGCTCCAGTAGCTATGGTTGCAGGTCCAGCTGAAGAAGAAGACACTGGTCCAGTTAACGTTACTGTATCAATCACTAACGCTGGTTCAACAAAAGTTCAGGTTATCAAAGCTGTCAAAGAAATCACTGGTTTAGGTTTAGTTCCTGCTAAGAAATTAGTAGATGCTTTACCAGCAGTCATCAAAGAAGACATCCCAGCTGAAGAAGCAGCTAAGATTAAAGAACAGTTAGAAGCTCTTGGTGCTACTGTAGAAGTAAAATAATATAAACGAAAGCCCTTTTGGGCTTTTTCTTATGGCACACTATTATACCAATGACGATGTGATCAGTGACCCTGAAGAAATGTCATTTGACTTTCAGGGTCACACCATCACACTCATTTGTGATCATGGTGTCTTTTCCCGTCATAAAGTAGATTATGGGACACGCGTTCTTCTCAATGCAGTTGATGTTAAAGATGCAAAGTCTCTGCTTGATGTAGGATGCGGTTATGGTCCAATTGGTCTGTCGCTTAAAGTTGCTTATCCGCATTTATCTGTAGATATGATTGATGTTAATCAAAGAGCGCTGGATCTTGCCAAACAAGGTGCTGCACTTAATAATTGTGGCCAGGTTAGAATCTATGAAAGCAATTGTTATGATGAGGTTAAAGATACTTATGATCTAATCCTTTCCAATCCCCCAGTCAGGGCAGGGAAGAAAGTTGTTTCAACGATTATTGCCAATAGCTTCGAACACTTAAATGAGAACGGACGTCTTGTTATCGTTCTCCAAAAGAAACAAGGTGCACCAAGTGCCAAAAAACTTATGGAAGCAACTTTTGGGAATGCTGAAGTAATCAAAAGGGATAAAGGATATTACATTTTACAATCGAAAAAGAACACTGTTTAGCGATATGAGACAAAGCAATAATTTTCTATGTCAAAAATGATGATTTTAGTTGACATTTTAAAGGTGCTTTGTTAGTATAATATAATGCCTACTCATATCTAAAAGCAGTGTTTTTTGCATGCTTTTTCGTTCGAGATAGAGATTATAGAAGGAGTGGAACGGGACTTGGAAAAAAACGTCATACAAGCAAAAAGTCGTATTAACCGACGAAATTATTCTCGTATCAGCGGTGCTCTAGACTTGCCAAATCTTGTTGAAGTCCAGACAGACTCATACAAGTGGTTCAAGGAAGTCGGCATCAATGAAGTGTTTGAGGATATTTATCCAATTACAAGCATTAACGAAACCCTCTCACTAGAATTCGTCAGATCTTATTTTGATGAACCATTATATGATGCTGATGAAAGTAAACGTCGTGACATTAACTATGCAGCTCCATTAAATGCTATTTTATGTCTGACAAACAAAGAAACTGGCGAACGAAAAGAAAATAAAGTATTTATGGGAGATTTCCCATTAATGACTGATTCAGGCACCTTTGTTATCAATGGTGCAGAACGTGTCATTGTCTCTCAGTTGGTTCGTTCACCTGGTGCTTATTTTGGCAATGGTACTGACAAAGTTGGTAAAACAGTATTTAATGGTCAGGTCATTCCTAGCCGTGGTACCTGGTTAGAATTTGAAAACGATACAAAACAAGTACTTAATGTACGTATCGACCGTCAAAAGAAAATTCCTGGAACTATTCTCTTGAGAGCTTTAGGCTTAAGCTCTAACGAAGATATCATCAGAGTTTTTGGTGATCATCCATTTTTACGTAATACTTTTGAAAAGGATACGACTACAAATACGGGTGAAGCACTTATTGAAATCTACAAGAAATTACGTCCAGGCGAACCTGCTACATATGAAGGCGCCAATAATTTGTTGTATACGAGATTTTTTGATCCTAAACGTTATGACTTAGCTAAAGCTGGTCGTTTCAAACTTGGTAAAAAGTTAAATCTATTAGATCGTATTAACAACCGCGTTCTTGCTCAAGACGTTATCGATGTTGATGGCAATGTTGTTATGACAGAAGGCACATTCATCGATAAAAACAAACTTCAGATTTTGAAAGAAGTATTTGAAAAAGGCGCACACCGCATGACAATCGATACTAATGAAAACATGCAATCAAACAGCACGATTCAGTATGTTGAAGTTTATACTGATGAAAGCAGATCAAGAAAGATGCGTGTTATTGGTACCGACTTAACTCTTGATAGTAAGTTCATTACTATTTCTGATATGTTGGCTGCTTATTCATATATGCTCAACCTTGTTGACATTTATGAATCATTAGACTTACAGTCTGATGACAGAATCGCTTTAATGAACCGTATGGGCTTATTAGACGATATCGACCATTTAGGCAACAGACGTGTTCGTACTGTTGGTGAACTTGTTCAGAACCAGTTCAGAATCGGTTTATCACGTATGGAACGTGTTGTTAAAGAACGTATGTCTTTAACTGAAGCTGACAGCGTCACTCCTCAGTCATTGACAAACATTCGTCCATTGACAGCTGCTATTAAAGAATTTTTCTCTTCATCTCAGTTGTCACAGTTCATGGATCAGATCAATCCATTAGCTGAATTAACTAATAAACGTCGTTTATCTGCATTAGGTCCTGGTGGCTTATCAAGAGACCGTGCTGGTTATGAAGTACGTGACGTTCATGCCTCTCACTATGGTAGAATCTGTCCTATCGAAACACCTGAAGGTCCAAACATCGGTTTGATCTCAACATTAGCTTCTTACGCAAAAGTTAATCCTTACGGATTTATCGAAACTCCATATCGAAAAGTCAATAATTGTATTATTGATGAAAACGATGTTCGTTACTTAACAGCTGATGAAGAAAAGAACTATGTTATCGCTCAGGCTAAAGTTACAACTGACGAAGAAGGACGTATTATTGATCATCAGGTTATTTCGCGTCACTTAGGCGAAAACGTTATGGCTCGTCCAGAAGAAATCGACTTCATCGACGTTTCACCTAAACAGATCGTTTCTGTTGCTACATCATGTATTCCATTCCTGGAAAACGATGATGCAACACGTGCCTTGATGGGTGCCAACATGCAGCGTCAGGCCGTACCACTATTAAATCCACATGCACCATATGTTGGAACTGGTATGGAATTCCAGGCTGCTCGTGACTCAGGCGCAGCTGTCGTAGCTACTGAGCCAGGTATCGTCACTTATGTTGATGGTAAAAAGATTGTCGTAAAAAACGAAAAAGGCGAAGAAAAGAACTATCGCTTATTGAAGTTCACAATTAGTAATGCTGGTACATGTATCAACCATAACCCAATCGTATCTGTTGGTGATATCGTTGAAAAGGGTACTGTTATTGCTGATGGTCCTGCTATGGAACAGGGCGAACTGGCTTTAGGTCAGAACGTATTAGTTGGTTTCATGACATGGAATGGTTACAACTATGAAGATGCTGTTATCATGAGTGAACGTATGGTCAAAGAAGATATCTATACGTCTATCCATATTGAAGAATACAGTATTGAATGCCGTGAAACTAAACTTGGCCCAGAAGAAATTACAAGAGATATTCCTAACGTCAGCGAAGAAGCTCGTTCAAATCTGAATAGCGAAGGTATTATCCGTATCGGTGCTGAAGTTAAGGAAGGCGATATCTTAGTTGGTAAAGTCACACCAAAAGGTCAGGGTGATCCTTCTGCTGAAGAAAAACTCTTACTTGCTATCTTTGGTGAAAAGTCAAGAGAAGTTAAAGATAACTCCTTACGTGTACCTCATGGCGGTGCTGGTATTGTCCATGATATTCGCGTCTTAGACCGTGAACATGGTGATGAATTACAACCAGGTGTTAAAAAAGCAATTAAAGTTTATATTATTCAGAAACGTAAGATTTCTGAAGGTGACAAGATGTCTGGTCGTCATGGTAACAAGGGTGTCATTTCAAAGATTCTCCCAATCGAAGATATGCCACACTTAGAAAATGGTACGCCATTAGATATCATGCTGAACCCATTAGGCGTTCCATCTCGTATGAATATCGGTCAGGTATTAGAATTACACTTAGGTTATGCTGCAAGACAGCTTGGTGGTGTCTACTTTGCAACACCAGCCTTTGATGGTATCAATGCTGATGACTTACGCGATATTATGACTGAAGCTGGCGTTCCTATGGATGGTAAACAGCGCGTTATCAGTGGTCAGACTGGTGAATACTTTGACTCTAAGATTTCTGTTGGTGTCATGTATATGATCAAGTTATGCCACATGGTTGATGACAAGTTGCATGCTCGTTCAGTAGGTCCATATTCACTTGTTACTCAGCAGCCTTTAGGTGGTAAAGCACAAAATGGTGGTCAGAGATTTGGTGAAATGGAAGTTTGGGCTCTTGAAGCTTACGGTGCTGCTTACACCTTAAGAGAAATCTTAACTGTTAAGTCAGATGATGTCGTTGGTCGTGTCAAAACTTACGAATCAATCGTTAAGGGTAAAGACTTACCAGAACCAGGTTTACCTGAATCATTCCGCGTATTGAAGAAAGAATTACAGGCATTAGCTCTGGATATTCGTCTGCTTGATGCTGATGGTAAAGAGATTAAGATTCGAAATATTGAAGACGAAGAACGTCGTTTCTCAAGAAATATTGATGAACCTGTAAAGAAAGAAGAACCTGTTGAAAACGAAGACGATGAAGAGGCTAAAATGGAAGCCATCGCCAAAGAAGTATTAAATGATACTGATGATGACGATGATGATGAAGATTTTGACCTTGATTTCGATATCTTTGGTGTGAATAGTTCTGATGACGATACAGAAGATGGTAAGGAGGAAGAATAATGGCTGATAATAATTTCTCTGCAATTCAGATTGGATTAGCCTCTCCTGATAAGATTCGTGAATGGTCTTTTGGTGAAGTCAAAAAACCTGAAACAATTAACTATCGTTCGCAAAAACCAGAAGAAAATGGTTTGTTCTGTGAAAGAATCTTTGGTCCAGTTAAAGACTGGGAATGTAAATGTGGTAAATTCAAGAAAATCAAATTCAAAGGTGTCAAATGTGACCGTTGTGGTGTAGAAGTCACTAAGGCTGCAGTTAGACGTGAACGTATGGGTCATATCGAGCTGGCTACCCCAGTTGCTCACATCTGGTACTTGAAGGGTATCCCTTCACGTATGGGTTTGATTCTTGATATGTCTGCCAAAGATCTTGAAGAAATTATTTATTTCGTCAGCTATGTCATCACTGACCCAGGATCAGCTCCTGTTACTGCAAAAAAGGTATTGTCTGAAAGAGAATATCGTAAATTAAGTGAAGAATGGCCAGGCCAGTTTGAAGCAAAAATTGGTGCTGAAGCTATTAAGATCTTACTTCAGAAAGTTGATCTTGATGATGAATTTGATAAAGTCAGCAAGGAACTTAAAGAAGCTCAGGGTCAGAAACGCAGCAAACTATTAAAACGTTTGGAAGCAATCAGTGCCTTCAGAGATTCTGAAAATGAACCAGAATGGATGGTACTAGATGTCTTACCAGTTATTCCACCTGATTTAAGACCAATGTTACAGTTGGATGGTGGCCGTTTCGCTACAAGTGACTTAAATGATTTATATCGTCGTGTTATCACTCGTAACAATCGTTTAAAGAAATTACTTGATTTAGGTACACCTGCAATCATCGTTCAAAATGAAAAGCGTATGCTTCAGGAAGCTGTTGACGCCTTAATCGACAACGGCAGACGTTCTAAACCTATTACTGGTGCTGGTGGCAGACCATTAAAATCTCTGTCACATACACTCAAAGGTAAACAGGGTCGTTTCCGTCAGAACTTATTAGGTAAACGTGTTGACTATTCAGGTCGTTCAGTTATCGCTGTTGGTCCTACATTGAAAATGTCTCAGTGTGGTGTACCAAGAGAAATGGCATTGAACTTATTCAAACCATTCGTTGTCAGTGGACTTGTTAAAGAAAAGAAAGCAACTAATGTTAAAGCTGCTGAACGTATGATTGAAAAGATGGATGATAAGATCTGGCCTGTTGTTGAAGAAATTATCAAACAACATCCAGTTCTCTTAAACCGTGCGCCTACATTACATAGATTAGGTATCCAGGCATTTGAACCTAAACTTGTTGAAGGTCGTGCGATCCGTCTACATCCATTGGTTACACCTGCATTCAACGCAGACTTCGATGGTGACCAGATGGCTATTCACGTACCTTTAGGTGAAGAAGCTATTCAGGAAGCTCGTCAGTTAATGCTCGGTTCTAACAACATCCTTGGTCCTAAAGATGGTAAACCAATCGTTACACCTTCTCAGGACATGGTCTTAGGTAACTATTATCTGACTACTGAAGAAGCAGGCAAGATTGGTGAAGGTACTGTTTTTGCCGATGTCAACGAAGTCTTAATGGCTTACAGTGCTAAGACTGTTCATCTGCATACAAGATGTGCAATTCGTGGCTCATCATTACGCAATAAGACATTTACTGAAGAACAGAACAATATGTATCTGATTACTTCTGTCGGTAAAATTATCTTCAACCTGATTTTCGAAGGTGAATTCCCATTCGTCAATGATTCATCAGCTGAAAACCTGGTTGCAACTCCAGCTAAATATTTCGTGCCTTATGGTACTGATATTAAGTCATATATTGAAAACCAGCCAATTATTAAACCTTTCACAAAAGGTACGCTGGAATCAATCATCAATGAAGCGTTCAAGACATCTAATATCGCTGATATCAGTGTCATGCTTGATAAGTTAAAGAATCAGGGCTTCTATTATTCAACAATTGCAGGTATCACAGTCTCTATCGCAGACATTCAGATTCCTGATAAGAAGTTTGCTTTATTTGATGAAGCAGATGAAAACGTTGAAACAATCAAGAGACTTTACAATAAGGGTAAATTAACTGAAAAAGAACGTTCTCAGGCAGTTATCAAGCTTTGGGAAAATGTTAAAAACAATGTTGAAGGTGTTGTTAAGGAAGAATTCGAAAGCGACCGCAGCAACCCAATCTTCATCATGTCAGATTCAGGTGCCCGTGGTAATATCTCTAACTTTACACAGCTCGTTGGTATGCGTGGTCTGATGCGTAGCCCTAAGGGTGAAACGATCGAACTGCCTATCAAATCTGCATTACGTGAAGGTTTAACAGCATCTGAATTCTTCATTTCAACTCACGGTGCCCGTAAAGGTTCTACCGATACAGCCTTAAAGACAGCTGACTCTGGTTATCTGACAAGACGTTTAGTTGACGTCTCTCAGGAAGTCATCGTCACTGAAGAAGACTGTCATACAGACAAAGGCTTCTTAGTTAAGGCAATGATCAATACTGCTGACAATAAAGAAATCGTTTCTTTATTCGATCGTTTGATTGGTCGTTACGCACTTAAAGATGTCGTTCATCCAGAAACAGGTGAAGTCATCGTTTCAGCTAACGAAATGATCAACGAAACATCTGCTCAGGCAGTTGTTGATGCTGGTATTACTGAAGTTGAAATCCGTGCAATCTTCGGCTGTAAAGCTAAAGGTGGCGTTTGCCGTAAGTGTTATGGCCGCAACCTTGCAACTGGCGAAGAAGTTATGCTTGGTGAAACCATTGGTATCATGGCTGCACAGTCAATCGGTGAACCTGGTACTCAGCTGACCATGCGTACATTCCATATGGGTGGTGTCGCAGGTGGTGCCGATATCACTATGGGTCTTCCACGTATTCAGGAATTATTTGAAGCTAGAAATCCAAAAGCTAAATCAATCATTTCTGAAATCGAAGGTGATGTTGTCAGCATCGTTGATGTTGATGACCGTGCTGAAGTCACTATTGAAAACGAACTTGAATCCAAGAGTTACCATACACCTTTCAATGCGAATCTGCGTGTTAAGGTCGGTGACCATGTCAAACTTGGTGCTAAGATCACTGAAGGTTCAATCGATCCTAAGGAATTATTAGCCGTAGCTGATGTTGCTGCAGTTGAAAACTATATCCTGAAAGAAGTTCAGAAGGTTTACCAGTTACAGGGTATCGGTATTTCTGATAAGCATATCGAAATCATTATCCGTCAGATGCTTAAGAAGATTAAGATTATCGATGGTGGTGACACAGATGTCTTACCAGGCCGCCATGTCACAGTTGAACAGTTCACTGAAATGAACAAGAAAGTTCTGAATGAACATAAACGTCCAGCTGTTGGTCAGCCAATCCTTCTTGGTATTACTAAAGCAGCCTTAGAAACTGATTCATGGTTATCAGCTGCATCATTCCAGGAAACGACAAAGATCTTGACTGATGCTGCAATCAAGGGAAAAGTTGATGACTTGAAGGGCTTAAAGGAAAACGTTATTATTGGAAAACTAATTCCTGCAGGTACTGGATTAAGAGGTGCTTTAAAATCTCCAGAGACACTTGAACGTGAACGTGAAGAATTAGAAGCACAGAAAGCAATCCTTAATTCACAGGATGCTGGTGAAGATTTTGATCCAAGCGAAGGTTACTTCGATGAAGAAGAATCATTCGAAAAGTATGACCAGGATCCATTAGAATTACTTAATATCAATTAAATGAAAAGAGTCGGGATTATTCCCGATTCTTTTATTTACTCTGAACTTATAAAAAGTTTTGAAATAGAAAAAAAGTATTGACGAATCGAACTATTTTTGGTATCTTATTAGCGGTGCCCGTTAGGGCTATTTTAAAAAGTTAATTTTTTTGAAACACCCGGAATTGTGTGTTAGAAAAAGAAAGGAGACAATAATGCCTACAATTAATCAATTAGTGAGAAAAGGTAGAAGCGAAAAGACTTCTAAGTCTAAGTCACCAGCGTTAAATAGAGGTTATAACTCATTAGCTAAAAAAGCTACAAACATTAGTTCACCTCAGAAACGTGGTGTTTGTACACGTGTCGCTACAATGACACCAAAGAAACCTAACTCTGCATTACGTAAGTATGCCCGTGTTAGATTATCTAATGGTATGGAAGTAACAGCTTATATTCCTGGTATCGGTCATAACCTTCAGGAACATAGTGTTGTTTTAATTCGTGGTGGCCGTGTTAAGGACTTACCAGGTGTTCGTTATCACATTATTCGCGGCACAATGGACTGTGCAGGCGTTAAAGACCGTAAGCAGGCTCGTTCTCGCTACGGTGCAAAGAGACCAAAGAAATAAGATAGGAGGAAACGCAAATGTCAAGAAGAGGACGTATCCCAAAAAGAGATGTCTTACCAGATCCAGTCTACAACAGCAAAGTAGTCACTAAGCTGATCAACAACATTATGCTTGATGGTAAAAAAGGTGTTGCTCAGAATATCTTATATGATGCTTTTGCACTCGTAGAAAAAAGAACTGGTAAACCAGCTATGGAAGTATTTGATACTGCTATCAACAACATCATGCCTGTCCTTGAATTAAAGGTTAGACGTGTTGGTGGTGCTAACTATCAGGTTCCAGTTGAAGTATCAGCAGACAGACGTATGACTTTAGGTTTAAGATGGTTAACAAACTACTCTCGTTTAAGAAACGAAAGAACTATGGTTGAACGTTTAGCTAACGAAATTATCGATGCTTCAAACGGTACTGGTGCATCAGTTAAGAAAAAAGAAGATACACACAAAATGGCAGAAGCAAACAAAGCTTTCGCTCATTTCCGTTGGTAGGATTCAGAATTATTTTAAATATTGTTTATTTCGTGTTTGTTATGAATTTTTAAGAAGGAGAAAACTATGGCTCGTGAATTTCCACTAGAAAGAACGCGTAATATTGGTATCATGGCTCATATTGACGCAGGTAAAACAACGACAACTGAGCGTGTCCTTTATTACACAGGCAGAATCCATAAGATTGGTGAAACCCATGATGGTGCTTCACAAATGGACTGGATGGATCAGGAACAGGAACGTGGTATCACAATCACGTCTGCTGCAACAACTGCGATTTGGCACAAGGACGAACAGGACTATCGTGTCAATATTATAGATACTCCGGGTCACGTTGACTTCACTGTAGAAGTAGAACGTTCATTACGTGTATTGGACGGTGCAGTTACTGTATTAGATTCAAAAGCTGGTGTCGAACCTCAGACTGAAACAGTTTGGCGTCAGGCAACAACTTATGGTGTTCCAAGAATTGTATTCTCAAACAAAATGGACGCCATTGGTGCTGACTTTATTATGTCACTTGAATCAATCGGTAAGAGACTCGGCGCAAATGCCGTAGCATTACAGCTGCCAATCGGCGCTGAGGACCAGTTTGAAGGAGTTATCGATCTCCTTACAATGAAGGCACTCTATTTTGAGGGTGAAAACGGAGAAGAAGTTGTTGAGAGAGAGATTCCAGAAGACTTAGTAGATCAGGCTGAAACTTATCGTGAAATCCTGATCGAAACAGCTGCGAACTACGATGATGATTTAATGATGATGATTCTTGAAGAAGAAGAACCAGACATCGCAACAATTAAGGCAGCTATCCGTAAAGGTACATTGGCAGTAGACTTATTCCCAGTACTTTGTGGATCTGCATATAAAGACAAAGGCGTACAGCCTATGTTGGATGCGGTAATTGATTATTTACCTGCACCAACTGATATCTCTGCCATCAAGGGTACAGACGAAAATGAAGAAGAAACAGAACGTCATCCATCTGATGATGAACCTTTCGCTGCATTAGCTTTCAAAGTTATGACTGACCCATTTGTTGGTAAATTGACTTTCTTCCGTGTCTATTCAGGTACTGCTGAATCTGGCTCATATGTCTTAAACTCTACGAAGAATGCTCGTGAACGTTTAGGTCGTATCTTACAGATGCATGCAAATGACCGTAAGAAGATTTCGGAAGTTTATGCCGGTGATATTGCTGCCGCAGTCGGCTTTAAGAATACGACAACAGGTGACACTTTATGTGATGAAGATAACTTTGTTATCTTGGAAAAAATGGAATTCCCAGAACCTGTTATCGAACTTGCAATTGAACCTAAGACTAAACAGGACCAGGATAAACTGGACATCGCTCTGTCAAAACTAGCTGAAGAAGACCCAACTTTCAGAACAAGTACAAATGCTGAAACTGGTGATACAATTATCGCTGGTATGGGTGAATTACACTTAGATATCATCGTTGACCGTTTAAGACGTGAATTCAACGTTGAAGCTAATGTCGGTCAGCCTCAGGTTGCTTACCGTGAAACAATCACAAAAGCTGCTGATTGTGAAGGTAAGTATGTCAGACAGTCAGGTGGTCGTGGTCAGTATGGTCATGTATGGATCAAATTCGAACCTAATGAAGGTCATGGATTTGAATTCGTTGACGCAGTTGTTGGTGGCACAGTTCCTAAGGAATATATTGGTGCTGTCAAAGCTGGTCTTGAAGACGCTTTAGAAAATGGTATCGTTGCTGGTTATCCAGTCTTAGATATCAAAGCTACTTTATTTGATGGTTCTTACCATGATGTAGACTCATCAGAAATGGCTTATAAAGTTGCTGCTTCAATGGCTTTAAAAGCAACTGCTAAGGCTTGTAATCCAGTTGTTCTTGAACCAGTCATGAAAGTTGAAGTTGTTGCTCCAGCTGAATATTTAGGAAGCGTAATGGGTGACATTTCATCTCGTCGTGGTAACATCAATGATCAGCAGGAACGTGGCAATGCGATTGCCGTTACTGCATTAGTACCATTATCAGAAATGTTCGGTTATGCTACTGACTTAAGATCATTCACTCAGGGACGTGGAAACTACACAATGCAGTTCGACCGTTATGAACAAGTACCTAAGTCAATTAGAGATGAAATTATCAAGAAAAACGGCGGCGCTGCTTAGTATTTAAATGATATTTATATTGCATTTTCTATTCAAATCATTTAGAATGTCAATGTGAATATTTTAAAAGAAAATCAAAAAAACTAGGAGGATTACCTTAAATGGCTAAGGAAAAATTTGATCGTTCGAAGGATCACGTAAACATTGGTACTATCGGTCACGTTGACCATGGTAAAACTACATTAACAGCTGCTATCACTAAAGTTTTAGCTGAAAAAGGTCAGGCTAAAGAAATGGCATACGATGCAATCGATGCTGCTCCTGAAGAAAAAGAAAGAGGTATCACAATCAATACTGCTCACGTAGAATATGAAACTGATACTCGTCACTATGCACACGTTGACTGTCCAGGTCACGCTGACTACATCAAGAACATGATCACTGGTGCAGCTCAGATGGACGGTGCTATCTTAGTCGTTGCTGCTACTGATGGACCTATGCCTCAGACAAGAGAACACATCTTATTAGCTCGTCAGGTTGGTGTTCCTTATATTATCGTATACTTAAACAAAACTGACCAGGTTGATGACGAAGAATTAATCGAATTAGTTGAAATGGAAACTAGAGAATTATTATCTGAATACGAATTCCCTGGTGATGACTTACCAGTAATCGCTGGTTCTGCATTACAGGCTTTAAATGGCGATCCAGATGCAATCCAGTCAGTTGTTGACTTATTAGAAGCTATGGATACTTATATTCCTACTCCAGATAGAGATACTGATAAACCATTCTTAATGCCAGTTGAAGACGTTTTCACTATCACTGGTCGTGGTACAGTTGCTACTGGTAGAGTAGAACGTGGTATCTTAAAATTAAATGACCCATTAGAAATCGTTGGTATTAGAGAAACTCAGAACACAGTTGCTACTGGTATCGAAATGTTCCGTAAATTACTTGACTTTGCTCAGGCAGGCGATAACGTTGGTGTACTTTTAAGAGGTATCAACAGAGACGAAATCGTTAGAGGTCAGGTTCTTGCTAAACCAGGTTCTGTACATCCACATTTCAAATTCAAATCTCAGGTTTACGTATTAAGTAAAGATGAAGGTGGCCGTCATACTCCTTTCTTCGCTAACTACCGTCCACAGTTCTATTTCAGAACTACTGACATCACTGGTGTTATCGAATTAGAAGAAGGCGTAGAAATGGTTATGCCTGGCGATAACGTCAACTTAATCGTTGAATTAATTCACCCAATCGCTATCGAAAAAGGTACTCGTTTCTCAATCAGAGAAGGTGGCCGTACTGTAGGTGCAGGTAACGTTTCTGACATTATCGAATAATTAATTCACACTTGAAAGCTGCTGCAAAGCAGCTTTTTTTTCTTTCTATTGACGCTTTTTATTGATTTCTTTAGAATGAAATCAAGGAGATTGTTATGAAAGATTATTACGGAAAAGAAGCCTATCTAAGCAATAAAAAACTATGGCTGCTGGATATGGATGGCACAATTTATGAAGAAGAACGTATTTTTGATGGGACGCTAAACTTCCTTGATACAATCAAAAAACAAGGTGGAGACTATGTCTTTATCACAAACAATTCATCTAAATCTGTTGTTGATTACGTAGATAAGGTGAGACGTATGGGCATCGATGCTGATGAGACGAATTTCTTTACATCAGCACAAGCTACGATTCTTTACTTAAAGCAGAATCATCCTGGAGCCAAAGTCTACTGTGAAGGCACAAGAAGTCTGGTTAAAGAATTAATAGCAGCTGGTATTGATATCACTGAAGAAGTTGAACCAGTTGATGTTGTGCTGATTGGTTTTGATATGGAATTGACCTCACAAAAATTGCGTAACACTTGTGAAATATTAAGTACACAAGATCCTGTTTATATTGCGACAAACCCTGATTGGGTTTATCCGGTATCATTTGGATTTGTACCTGACTGTGGTTCTATTTGTACAATGATCAAGAACGCGACTAAAAAATGGCCAACATATATTGGTAAACCTGAACCTACGATGGTCAATATCGTACGTGAGAAATATGGTGTATCAGCAGATGAAACAGTTGTTGTAGGAGACCGTTTATATACTGATATTGCCGCTGGTCTTAATGCCGGGGTCACTGCAATCTGTGTCCTTTCTGGTGAATGCACTGTCGATGATATTGAAAATGGTGAAGTCAAACCTACTTATACTTTTGATTCTGTGACTGAAATTACTCAGGCCATGCTAGATCATTAGGTGACTATAGCAGACATAATCGTGTCTGCTTTTTTGTTTCGATTAAGTAATGAATGAATAAATGACCTAAAACTCTATTTTGTCACGGTGTTTCATTTGCGAAGTAAGCTATTGAAAACGCTTAAATTTTTTGTTAAAATGTAGTTACAGATGTAATCTGACAAGAAAAGAAAAAAGGAGATATTAGAGATTATGGAAAACGAAGTACAAATTATCAACTTAATCGTAAACGCAGGTAGCGCAAGAAGTTCTGCAGTAGAAGCTATGCAGTTTGCAAAAGCTGGCGATCTTGCAGCAGCTGACGCTTCAATCAAATCAGCTGAAGAATCAGTAAACGAAGCTCATCATGCACAGACTGAAATGATCCAGGCTGAAATCAGAGGCGAAAAAGCTCCTCTTAACTTATTAATGGTACATGCTCAGGACCACTTAATGACTAGCTTACTTTGCATTGACATCGCTAAAGAAATCATCGACATCTACAGAAATAAATAATTTATTAGTCGAATAAGAGGACGAGTGCTTCACTCGTCTTTTTTTTGCGCTCATTTAAATATGCAGTGATATGAATTAATAAGATTTTTATATTGAAAACGATTATAAAAAATAAGTATTTAAAGGTTTAAATCATCTAAAATACAGCCTTTAAATTTGATAAATGCGAACTTTAAATTTTTTTATACTAAAAGTATAATTTTTTCTTTACAAAAGTGATTAAAATGGGTATACTGTGATAGTCGGCGTTGAGGCCGGCATGTCGAACATTGATAACTGACCAATCACACGTCAAAACGATGAGTTTGAACTATTCAAACACCAAACAA
>JAGBPZ010000075.1 GCA_017633115.1 Erysipelotrichaceae bacterium
ACACTGTTGGCAGCCACATATTCTTTTGGCTGATCATTTTCATGAGACAAACGGGTACGGACCGGGCCATAGGTCATTGTCATAACGCGTTCCACTTCTTCATCACTGATAGCCATTGAGCGAGGCGCTACCGGTGTCTCAGCAACTTTCTTTGGTCCATATAGATAATCTATATGCATATAGTCAGCCACCTGGTCATAAGGCACATAGAAGCCTGCTCCATGACTGCAGAATACTGAACCAGTAGGATTATAGAAGTCACGTTCACTGTCATAACCACGCTGAACAACGACCTCATCCTGGTTGAGACAAGGCGCATAGAAGACCTCCCCAATCATCAGCTGACCAAAACCTTTAGTATAGGTTAGTACCTCCATCTGATAGGATGATAAGAAAGTCATTGGTGCCTGACCTTTTAAAACAGCCTCTTCACCATTATCACTGACGATTTCTGGAGTGCCATGATTGTCGAAATCAAAATAGACACGACTGATTTGTTGACTTGGCACATGGAGTTCATAATGTGCATAAGGTTCTAAAAGAATAGATTCTGTCATCTTCAATCCCTGACGCACTGCACGATAAGTTGCCTGACGGAAGTCACCGCCCTCCGTATGTTTGGGATGATGACGTCCTCCAAGTAAGGTAAAACGGATATCAGTGATATAACTGCCTGTCAATACACCACGATGGGCACGTTCTCGTAAATGCGTCATAATCAGACGCTGGAATCGTTCTGGCAGAGTCGTCTGGCAACGATTCACGAATTCCAAACCACTGCCTGGTGGCAATGGTTCAAGCAGGACATGCACTTCGGCATAGTGACGCAATGGTTCAAAGTGACCTACACCTTCAACTGGTGTAGTGATGGTTTCACGATAAGTGATGCGCTGCTGATCAATGGTGACGTCCTCATTGAAACGTTCCTTAATCAATGTCTTAAGAGTTTCAATCTGAACTTCACCCATTAATGACACTTCAATATGGTAAGGATCATCAAGTGTCATATCCAGTAATGGCTCTTCTTCACTGAGTTTTTTAAGTTGTGCCATCATCTTGACCTGATCGGCGTCAGGACTCAAATGCAGAGCATAACGTAAATAAGGCGTAATATGACTGGTAAAGTTATCGCCCACACCAATGACATCACCAGCTTGAACATCGTTTAGTCCGGTCAGAATGACAAGTTCACCCTGGTGAGCAGTTTCCTGAAGTTGATAACGGTCACCCTGATAACGTCTGATTTGATGGATTTTTTCCTCACCAATACTCTGACGAACAGTTAATGTTCCCCCGTTGACTTTGACATAGGTTAAACGTTCACCTTTATCATCATGTGCAATCTTATAAACAAGGGCACTCAATTCGTCACTAGCGGGATTATCAAGTGTCAAGGTATCTAAAGATTCCAGTAATACGTCAACGCCTTCATTACGTAACGCACTGCCAAAAAAGCATGGGAACATAAGACGTTGTTTGATGGCTTTCGCGAGAGTCTCAGTGGAGAGATGACCAAGCTCCATATATTCTTCAAGCAATTCTTCATCTATCATGGATAGTTCTTCATGGTCCACATTAGTGAAGTCATAGACATCTGGTGACAAGGTTTTAAGATTGTTGAGCAATTCCTCACGACTGACACGGGCGACATCCATCTTATTGACAAAAATGAAGGTCGGAATTGATAAACGATCAAGCAATGACCAGATCGTTTTCGTATGCGCCTGGATACCATCAAGGGAGCTGATCATCAAAACAGCATAATCAAGAACGCTTAAAGCACGTTCCATTTCACCACTGAAATCAACATGACCCGGGGTATCGATGAAAGTGATATGTGTCTGATCGAGATTGAGTTCAAACACTTTTGAATAAATCGTAATCCCACGACGTCGTTCCTGAACATCGAAATCCAGGAAAGTATCACGATGATCGACACGACCCTGATGCATAATAGCACGTTTGGTATAAAGCATACTTTCACTCAGGGTTGTTTTCCCCGCATCAACATGAGCAAGAATACCACTAACGATTGTTTTCAATGTCATCACCTCTCATTCAGATCAAAAAATGCGATTATATCCGCCAGTGAAACCGGCTTATATTCATTGGCATCAACACCAACGTCATAACGCAAGCGATGTGCCTCTAACTGTTTTAAATTATAGTCATGATGCCCATGACAATGACCGTGAAGATGAATGCTGCCACCCTCTTCTTTGTTCCAATGTTCGAAAGGATAATGACTCAAAACAAATAAATATTTACGACCATTGTAACGTACATACAGTTCTTCATAGTTGTCCATATGATGAAACAAGTGAGGATCAAGAGTGTGTTTGTCATGGTTGCCCCAAATCAAAACCTTATGGCAATGAATACGTTTGACTAAAGCTTCCGCTTCAGTTGTATTCAAGCGATGACTGATATCACCAAGAATATAAAGGGTATCCTGTGGTAATACAGTCTGATTGATGTTGGCAATCAGGATATCATTCATCTCCTGAGTGG
Source organism: Erysipelotrichaceae bacterium (assembly GCA_017633115.1). Taxonomy (GTDB): domain Bacteria; phylum Bacillota_I; class Bacilli_A; order Erysipelotrichales; family Coprobacillaceae; genus RGIG9341. The sequence goes on from JAGBPZ010000075.1 coordinate 2,512, forward strand.
AGGCAAACGGACGCTGCTGCATTTTGATGATATTATGATGTCCTAAATGCAGATCACTGGTGAAATAAATCATGCCGCCATCCTCCAACTCCCTTTCAATACAAAATTGATTATACCACAAAGGTCCCTGCTTGTGAGCAATGTTCGCTTGTGATATTCTAAAGGCAAGCGAGGTTTTCTATGTCAAATAAACAGATACGTAAAATGCGTGTTATACTCATCTTGTTGATTATTGCCTGGATGGTCATTATTTTTCTCTTCAGTATGCAAAACATCAATCAAAGTACATCACTTTCAACCAGTGTGATGTATGTCATTGCCAAACTCATCCAGCCATTCACGCATATGGATACAAAAGAATATATCTATTATCATTTTGGAGAACTAACATGGTGGATCAGGAAAAGTGCACACGTCTTCATTTTTTTGGTCTTATCAAGTCTCATCGGTTTGTTGCTTATGACCTTTCCGTCCTTGTCATCAGGCAAAGCCAGTATTTTAACAGTCTGTATCGGATTGATTTGTGCCTCAATCGATGAAGGACATCAGTTATTGATTGCGGGCAGAAGTGGTAATGTCTTTGATATTGGTATTGACATGATCGGGGTCATTTTGGGGATTATCATCGCTCTTTGTCTTTATGACCTTTTTGTCAACAAGCGCTAGATTTTCATCAAAGATAAGAATCAATAGCGATGAATTTCAAGTCATGATATAATAATTGTTGAGGTGATGATCGTGGAAATACTATTATCAAGAATCCTGCGCTACTTAAATGGCGCCTTAGAATATAATTCACATTTTAAAGCAGCCAGCTTTATTGTGTCTCATTATTTACAAATTCGTGATTATACAATTGAACGCATGTCTGAAGAATCAGGTCTGACAATTGACGAAATAATGGCTTTTATCAACCTGTTTGGTCTTCAAACTTTTAAAGAATTCCTCTACCGTGTTGATGTCGATTATGAATTACGTCTGTCACAGATTGGCTTGAGAATGGTCGACACAACTGAAAGAGATTTCTTATCTGGTATCACAACAGATTGTGAAGCAGATGAATTCTTAGAGAAGATCAGAAGCGAATGTGAACAAATGTTTAAAGCCAGACGTATTGTCATTTTTGGTTCTCATTACCCTTCATCAGTAGCTGTTGATTTTCAAACAGATATGATTACTTTTGGAAAAGAAGTCATTGATTATCACCGCTTCGTTGATGATTTCAAATTCCATGAGGATGATTTTACGCTCGTAATCTCCGCAACTGGTCGTACCCTGGAAGACCTTGACCAGAATATGATTGATCAGGGCATCTGTCAGTCACATATTTTACTGGTCACACAAAATCCACGATTAGCCAACTATAATGATGTCTGTGCTGATGAAGTCATTTTGATCAAAGGGCGTTATGATGGGATGCAGTTCAATCATCAATTAATGAGTGTCTTTGATACCTTCAGAATCGTTTATTTCAATCAGTTCTACAGCAATTAAAGCTATCGCCAAGAGCGGTAGTTTTTTTGTTTTGGACATCAAAAAAAGCAATAATCATCACCAATATGACCAACAAATTGAGTGAAATGATTATTGCCTGTACATTTAAAAGTATTAAGAATTCAAAATATCATCATTGCTTGACTGCATAGACATAGCAGACACCTTTAGGTACTGCCATTTGATGCTCTGGATTGGCTTCATTATAGTGTGAAAAATACTGTGAAGTCATCTCGTAATGATCTAAATGTTCATAAATCAAAAAGCCACATTTTTCAAGAAGCCTTTCGATATCCACATAAGAATACTGTGCTTTCATATCTTCATTGGCCTCTTGAGCTAAAGCCTGATTGATGCGTGTTTCCTTACTGTCGTCTTTTTCCGGATAATCAAAACAAATCGCTGAACCTTGACACATCATGTCACCAATCTGCTTGAGAAGATGATAAAAATCATCGTGACTGAAATAATAACTGAGTCCAAGCAGACTGCCAAATGATTTCTTTTCGCAAGCGAAGCCAGTGTCCATTAGTTGTTTGCTCCATCGGGAGTCTAAAAGATTACAAGGAATAGTGATTGCACTTGATTTTAAACCAGCATGATCGATGCGCCTTTTCTTATTCGCCACCAGGGCTGGTAAATCCAGTTCAAATATCGTTAAGTGATTGTCTTTGTTTCTAATCGCCAGGGAATCAAATCCTGAGGCAAAAAGAATATATTGAGTACAACCCAACTGTTTCTCTTTCTCCATCATTCTCTCACAATAAGCACTTCTGCCTAGTACTGATGGAGACAATTGTTGGTCGACAATCAAGCGTAAGCCCTCTTCTGTACTCCCTTGAAAGTTAGGAAAGAAAAATCCTATTCCCTCTATCATGCTTCGTGCTATTTGTTCGTAATCATCTCCTAAAAGTTGTTTCGCAAAGGCATCACTGAAGATGTGTACATTATTATTGTCATAGTGATAAGCACGGGAAAAACAGCTGACTTTTGCGGTCATATGATCCATTCTTTATTCCTCCTTATCTTAGTTGTAACATCTAATTACACCAGATTGAAAGAAAATACAAGACTGGAAATTTTGCCCAAAATATGGTAATATAAAGCCAATGAAGGAGGAAAAAATCCTTCTTTTTTATTTTAAACCCCACAATCCAACTTGCATATTTGATACCCACAAGATTTCTACGACTTTAAAACCACACTCACGCATCAGTTTCAGATGTTCTTCAATCGTGACAGGAAAATACGCTTTACCATAACGATCTATATGTTGGTTGGCTTCTTCTAAAGTCTTTCCTTGACGCATTTGAAACTCTTTCCATTTTTTTAGATCAATTGTTTGTCCTATTTTCGTGAATGGGGCAAAATTTTCAAATGTGATCAATAATCCATCTTCTTTTAATGCCTCATAACAGCGTTTTAAAGCTTTTTGACGATCTTGAACATGAAAGAAGTGAAAAACCTGAACGGCGGTAATGACATTGAATTCATCTTTATAAGGTAAATCCAAAACGTCACAAACTAAAAATTCGTCTTGGGGACAACTATGGTTCTTCTTAGCGACGCTCATCATCCCTTCAGAAGCATCAGAAAAAACAAATCTTTCAAGTTCCACATTTCTATGGGCGACTTCTCCCATTTTTCCCGTGCCACATCCAACATCCAACCAGGATACAGGATGATCAAAAACTGTTTTCACCAAATCTGTGATTTGTTCAAAAAAATCATCATAATACGGAAACGTCTGCTTGATTTTTACGTCATATTCATACGAAGCAAAAGCCGATTTATTATCATGCATTAATCATCACCTCTCATAATACAAAATAATACAGTCTCATGCATCATGCAATGAGACTGTTACAAAAAGCTATGTTTCGATTTAATAAATGACTATGAACGTCTTTTTACTGGTACCCAGATGGCACTGTGATAATCATCATCAGTTGTTTCCCCTTTAGGACAATCATACCATTCTACATTGGCTTGACCACAAAGTTCAAAGTCCTGATTGCCAGGAAGCCATTCCTGAAAGATTCTGGTGTTGACGCTCTGCAATGCTTCTGGTATTGGTCCAAAGCAGTCAAACACTGCCCAGTCATATTGTGGAAATTCATAGACAACCATACCTTCTGGTACTTCTCCACCAGTGTATTTCCCAGCGATGAGATAACGGAATTTGCCCTCACCAATATCATCAATACATACGCCATATTCACCAATGTCATACTTGGAAATGGCTTGTTGATCAGACGCGAGGCCATGAGATGCCTTGGCTTCAAAAAATTCATCCCAGAATTCTGGGATTTTTTCATAGGCTGTTTCCATATCAAAAATCTTCTGAAAACCAACGACTTTAAAAGGCAATATTGTTTTAATTGTGTAATCCATTTGATGTCCTCCTTGAATCACTATTTTAACTTTCAAAGGAAGAAAGACTTTGATTGGAGCACCAGAGCGTACCTGTGAAGGCGTAGCACCATGAAAGCGAGAGAAGGCTTTGGTAAAACTCTCTGGTGTTTCATAACCATAACGATAAGCAATATCAATCACTTTCTCATCCGTATCCTGGAGTGCCACTGCCGCCTGATATAAACGGCGATTACGAAGATATTCACTTAGACCATAACCAGTGACAATTGAAAAACCACGTTGAAGAAAAAATGGTGAAATATAAACCTGATCAGCTATATCCTGCACTGATAAATCATCTTCTAAATGATCCTCCATATAAGCAATTGTACTGCGAATACATGTTAGCCATTCCATCATCGTTACTTCCTTTCTTTGATAGCTTCAGTCTATATGAATGAGATTTAATTATCTTGTCTTTTTTTGTTCAAATCTGTCGATGACACATTTATAAGCCAAAACTGAATATTGCCAAAATATAAAGGACAATGACAAAAACTGTTGCCAATAAGTCTAAGTAGCCTAAAAAACGAACTGTCTTATCTTCTTTACAGAATTTACGCCCTACAAAAAAGAATACAAAGCCAAGAAAAGCTAATGGAATTGTGAATGACATAATAGTTTTGATGATTGGTGCATCAATAGGCAGCACCAATAAAACAAAAGATAACAAGGCACAAATAATTGGTATCTTTTCTAAAAACTTAATAATTGTTTTTTTATTCATTTTTCAATACCTCCACTTCACTATTGGCTTGCATCATACTTATATGACATATATTTGTCAACATGGTTTCATCTATATTAAGAATTTATTATGAAAAAGGATTTTTACGTGTCAACCATCGTAAAAATCCTTTGTCTATTATTTATCAAACTGATGATTATGAATTCAAATCTATAATTTAGTCGATCTGATCAACAGGTACGCAGCATTTATCGTTGATATCGCATACTTTTTGAACACGATTACGATACTTGGCATCCATCAATGGATCAGTATTCAACCAGGTCTTAACGATTTCCATAGAAATCAAAGTACCAATGATTTTAGCACCAAGGCACAGAATATTAGAATCAGTATGCTGACGTGCTAATGTTGCACATAATGGATCCTGACAAACAGCTGCATAACAGCCATTGACTTTGTTGGCGATGAGAGCACTGCCATAACCTACACCATCACAGAAGATACCTCTGTCACATTCACCTTTAGCGACTGCTAAAGCTGCTGGGAAGACAAAGTCTGACAGGTCACAGCTTTGGTCATCATAAGTACCAAAGTCGACGACTTCATAACCATTATCAATTAAATAATTCTTGATTTCATTTTTCATTGCAGTTCCGGCATGGTCATTTGCCATTGCGATTTTCATGATAATTATCCTCCTTCTCTATCATATTACGTTCAATGTTTTTACCTACTCCCATTATAACATTAATAACCCTCTAATAGAATGTGATAGTCCCAACTTAAATATTTTACTTCCCTTCTATTATGTCAATCCATAAAAAAAGATAGCTTCATAAAGAAGCTATCGTACTTGAATGATAAAGAAATAATGCATTTTACGTCCACGTGGTACATCATAATGATCTAATAATGTCAGATAATCATGATTGAGACGGAGATTCTTTTGTACTAATTGAATTTCACTTGTATAAATGAAACAATAACCACCACTTGCAACATGACGATGAATACGTCTAAAGAACGAATCATAAAGATGCGTCAATTCATCCTTGTCCTTCATCTGGGCTAAAGTTGGCATATCAGTAACGATTTCATCAAACATCTCTGAATTGACAAAGCGTAAGGCATTCTTGTTGATATAGTGAATGTTGACGTTAGCGGCTTTAGAATTACGCTTAGCGGCATCAAGCCCTTTGCCATACACATCAATACCCAAGGCAAATCTTGTTGGCTTCATCAAACAGCGTTCAATCAAGGTGATACCACTGCCACAGAATGGATCTAAGACCTTAGCATATGGTTTCATATAATTCTTAGCTGTTTCAAGAATCGTTGCTGCCACAAATGGCTGCATTGAATTAGAGATGATTTCTTTACGATAATCGAAGCGTGGATTGTCAAGAATCGATAAAATCAGATAGGCATTGAGTTTCTCATCACGTACTTCTTCAAGAATGATTTCGATTTCGTAATTACGCGTAACATTCAATAATTTATTAGGAAAGACATCAAGTAGTCCTTTGATGATATGAGTAGTCAGGGAAGAATCTGCATTGCGTGAACGATCGGAGAGTTTGTAATAAAAGCTGCCTGTGGAATCAAATAGATTATCAAGCAGATCCATCAGGTTGCTTTGAGCAAGACAGCTGACAATTTCATCAGCGTTCTTGTTCATCTTCGTACAGCGACGAAGTGGAATAATCATTTCACGATAATTGCGTATTGAGAGAAGATCATAGACGGAGTTCGTACGTACAAGTACACCTCTGGCAACAGGTTTATACTTATACTTTTTGACATAGTCAAATAATGTGAACTGATAATACGGTAACGTCGTCAAGATGACATCAACATCTTTATGGAGCAGACGCACCATTTTCTTTTTGTGGGATGCATAACTTCTGACCAATGGATTCAGTATTTTCAATTGTGCCTGGACATGTTTCTTATCCACATCAGTACTGTTTGTCAATGTTGATTGAATATCTTTCAATTCATCAATCACTGGCTTACAATTCTGATAAGACAGCCCTTTTAAATAACCTACCTTGGCATAATCGATGATTTCATCATAATAACCCTGGAGGAGGATATTTTTGACTGTCGATTTTCTAAAATGTCCTAATACAATTGCTGAATTGGCACGAATCTTCGGATTCTCATCTTTTAAAAGATGTTTAAGAGCATCATAAAGTTGCTCATTTCTAAGCTCATCATTATCGCTCAGATCATTTTTCAAATCAATCAAAGATTCTCTAATGTCCTGTCCCGCAATAATACTATCTATACTATTGTCTCTCATAGGTTCCACCTCTACACAAATACGCAAGTCTATTATAACGCGATACAGCAACTTTCTCAATAAAATCTTTGAACTATAGAGTGCCGTAAAGTTAATTTTCAGCGTTTGAAAGGGTATTTTTCGAAACAGCAACAAAAAAGTGCCGTATCTGATATGTTGACTATCTGTCAAAAGATACGGCACCTTGTTCGGTAATAATCATATTTAATGGCTGATCATGAGCTTCTGCTTCAACGTCATTTAAGTATTGAAACGAGAAAGCCAGACCAATGGCAGGACAGTGAGTATGGGGTAAATAGCGGTCATAATAACCTCCACCATAACCAATTCGCTGACCACTTAAATCATAGGCAAGTAAAGGAACAATCATCAAATCAATCGTATCAGGATCGACGCGTTCTTGTGTAACAGGCTCCAGTAATCCAAAAGCACCTGCTTTGGTTTCATTTAAATCCTTGATGTGATAGAAGTCCATGATCTGACCATGAACTTTAGGGACACAGATGTCTTTATCCTGACAATACTCATTGATCAACTGAAGCGTATCGACTTCATGATTAACACTGATATAAATACCGATGCGACGTGCCTGTTTAAAGACAGGTAAAGCCGTAAGGGTTTGCTTAATTGATTGAGAATAAAGAAGAAACGTCGTCTCATCGAGATCCTGACGTTTCTTTTTCATTATTCTTCTTATCTTGTTTTTATCCAATCGCATTGTCACCCATATCCAGTTTGATCAGCTGATTGAGTTCAACGGCATATTCCATTGGCAATTCGCGACTAAATGGTTCAATAAAGCCCATAACGATCATTTCTGTTGCCTGTTCCTTTGTCAGACCACGGCTCATCAAATAGAAGAGCTGATCTTCAGACACTTTAGAGACAGTGGCTTCATGTTCGATGATGGCATCACTGTTGGCAACAATATTGGTTGGAATCGTATCACTTGCTGAAATGGCATCAAGAATCAAGGTATCACATTCAACCTTGCTTTTGGCATTGATAGCCTTCTTGGTATGACGCACAAGTCCACGATAGTCAGCCTTACCACCATTACGAGTAATAGATTTAGAAATAATCTGACTGGATGTATTTGGTGCTAAGTGAATCATCTTCGCACCTGAATCAAGGATCTGACCTTTATCAGCAACCGCAATCGTAATTACGGTACCTTTAGCACCTTCACCCGCAAGAATACAGGCAGGATATTTCATGGTCACCTGAGAACCGATATTACCATCGACCCATTCCATAGATCCACCTTCATGGACCAAGGCTCTTTGGGTAACAAGGTTGTTGATATTACGTGACCAGTTCTGAATCGTTGTATAACGACAAGTCGCATTTTTACCAACGATGATTTCTACAACACCAGCATGTAATGAATCTTTTGAATAAGCAGGTGCTGTACAGCCTTCAACATAATGAATATTGGCACCTTCATCAACGATGATCAATGTACGTTCAAACTGAGCCATACGTTCAGAATTGATACGGAAATATGACTGTAGTGGTTTTTCCAATGTTACACCTTTAGGGACATAAATAAATGAGCCACCAGACCAGACAGCACCATTAAGGGCTGAGAACTTGTTGTCATCATAAGGAATGACCGTATCAAAGTACTTTCTAAAGATATCTGGATGTTCTCTTAAACCACTGTCGATATCTAAGAAAATAACACCTTTTTCACGAACTTCTGAAAGCATGTTGTGATAAACAACTTCAGATTCATATTGTGCTGAAGCACCAGCCAGGAATTTCTGTTCTGCTTCAGGGATTCCTAAACGGTTAAACGTATTTTTGATCGTTTCTGGAACTTCATCCCAGTTATCAGTTAAATCATCAGCAGGACGATTATAATAAGTGTACTCCGCAAAATCCATCTGACTTAAATCAACGCCCCATGTTGGCATTGGCATTTCATTGAATTTGCGTAATGATTCCAGACGATAATTGAGCATCCATTCTGGTTCACCCTTGACACGGGAAATTTCACGAACAACTGCTTCATTTAAGCCTTTACCGGTGGTAAAGACAGACACGTCTTCATCGGCGAAATCATCATCAACACTTTGAATTTGAATATCTAAATCTTCAAGAGCCATGTCTAATCCTCACTTTCCAGCAACTTATCCAGGGCATTCCAGCCGATGGTCGCACATTTGATACGATTAGCCTGTTTATGAGTATTCTTAAAAGCGATAGCTTCTTCAAGAAGATCGACATCATAATCTTTTTCATAAATCATATTCATATAATTATCTCTGATATGAAGTGCCTCTTCTTTTGTTTTACCAATGACAAGATCACCCATGATTGATGTAGAGGCTGTTGAAATAGCGCATGCTTCACCATCAAAGCGTAAATCTTTAATGACACCATCAGTCATTTTAAGCTGGACATCGATATTGTCGATACAGCTTTCTGAATTCATATTAGTTGAGCGATAAGACTCATCATCAACAAGGCCGTGATGACGGGGATTTTCGTAATGATCCATAATAATGGAACGCAAAACGAGTGGATTATCCAAAGAAAGCATCTAACCAGTCATCTCCTTTCTTGCATACTTCAATAAATTGATCGATTTCTTCTTTTGTATTATATAAATATAAAGATACACGTAATGTAGCTTTGATACCTAAATAGTTATCAAGAATCTTAGCACAATGTTCACCGGCACGAACAGCAATACCATAAGTATTGAACAGGCTTGCTGCATCCTGGGCAAAGACACCTTTGATGTTGAAGGTAATCGCACCCGTAGATTCTGGATTATAGACAGTGACATTATCTAAAGCTAATAGCTTGTCGATCGCATAACGGCGTAATTCTAATTCATGATCATGAATATTCTGCATACCAATGTTCATCAAATATCTGACAGCAGCACCAAAACCAATGACACCTTCAATATTCTGGGTGCCAGATTCAAACTTTGTTGGGGGATTCTTTAAACTGACTTCGCCATCTTTGTTGTAGCGGGCATTGGAATCACCGCCATAACGAGTTGGTTTCATTTCTTCTAATAAATGGTATTTACCATAAAGAGCACCAATACCAGTAGGACCGAGCATTTTATGAGCTGACATCGCTAAGAAGTCAACATCATCACCCTGAACATCAGTGACATTGTGAGGCACGCTCTGAGCGCCATCACCAATTACGATAATACCGCGTTCATGCGCATAGGCACAAATCTCACGTAATGGGATATGATAACCCAAAACATTAGTGACGACTGCCAGGGAAATGATTTTTGTATGTTCATTCACTGCCTTTTTGACATTGTCCATAGTAATACGGCCTTTTTCATCAAGATCGATATACTTGATGACAGCTCCCGTCATATTAGCCACATCAAACCAAGGCAAGGTATTAGACGCATGCTCAGCGACACTTAATAAGACTTCATCACCAGCTTTTAAATGAGTCGCGCCATAGCCATAAGCCACTAAGTTCAAAGCATCTGTAGACCCTGATGTAAAGACAATTTCTTCATCACGGGCAGCATTGATGAAAGTCGCAATATCATGACGAGCCTGACTGTAGGCTTCATCGACCTGATGTGATAAGTCATAATCACCACGATGGGCGTTGCCTGAATAAGTTGTCAAATAACGATAAACTTCATCAGCGACAACTTTAGGTTTTAATGTCGTTGCCCCATTATCAAGATAAATCAATGGGTGGCCATGCATTTTAATGCCATTGAGCATTGGGAAATCTTTTCTAATTTCTTCGACATTATACATTAGTGCCACCTACTTTCGCGAGGATCGTTTCAAAACGTTCACGAAGCATTTTATTTTCAACCACTTCAACAACTGGTTTTAAGTAACCATAAGTGATGAGCTGCATAGACTGGGTTTTACTTAAGCCACGGCTTTCAAGGTAGTAAAGATGTTCTTCATCCATTTTACCAACACCAGCAGCATGTGAAGCTTTAACATCAAAATCATCGATGAATAAATAAGGGTTCGCACTTGCATAACATTCTGGATCAAAGATGATGATCTTGTTGGTCTGATGAGAGGCAGAACCATGCTGACCTTTCGTAATCGTACCAATACCATCAATCGTCATTGAGCCACGATTTTTGACAACCCCATAATTATCCATAATACCAGTCGTATTTGGAGCTAAGTGCTTGATTTCAATGGTGTAATTCTTCTTTTCGCTTTCTTTAGCCAATGCTGCCATACGTAATCTCACATCAGCATTTTCACCAATCAAATCATAATGGAAATTGGCTTCTTCGCTGTGATCGGATAATTCTGCATAGCCGAACTGGACCTGAGCATCACGTGCAATCGTACCCTGATCATCAAATACCAGAGTCTCTTTTGACACTGACAGGTTTTCATGGAAGATATTGACAATGGCACCATCGCCAATTGTCATATGACGTTTTAATATAGCTTTTCCACCAAGAATTCTCGTCTCGATGACATCAACTTGAGCTAACGCTTCAATATTGTAGTTCAATGAGAACTCAGCATCATCCACAAGAATGACGACATGAAGCTGGACTGGCTCCTGATGTTTGATCGTTAATGTCTGATCCTTGTAACTGATCAATTCATTAAAACATGCGTCTTTGATGTGACCATTTTCAAGAACAAGATAATGTGGATAGCTGATTACATAATCTGCCATTTACTGTGTCACCTTATTTCCACAGACACCAAGCATGATGCCCTGTTTTTCTTCTTTTTCGCGAATGTCAACACCTAATTCCTTGACCCATTCATAACCTTCGGCATTGATCTTATTGATCAATTCCATACCGCCTTCAGCGACAATACGGCCATCAACAAGAACATGCACATGAGTTGGTGGGACAAGTTTATAAAGACGTTCGTAGTGGCTGACAAGCAGTAAGCCCATATCACCTTGACGCATATCATTAATGACATTTGAGACGACACCAAGGGCATCAACGTCTAGACCAGAATCGATTTCATCAAGTAATGCGAATTTTGGCTGTAAGAGTTTCATCTGGAGAATTTCATTACGTTTCTTTTCACCACCAGAGAAACCTTCGTTTAAATAACGATGAGCCAGATTTTCATCCATACCTAAATCATCGATGGCACCTTCTAATGCTTTGATAAAGCGGAACAGATTGAGTGGCTGTTCACGGCGTGCATTCATAGCTGCACGAAGGAAATCTGAGTTTGTAACACCAGGGATTTCCTGAGGATTCTGCATACCTAAAAACAGGCCTTTACGGCTTCGTTCATCAACACTCATAGCTAAGACATCTTCACCATCAAGTGTAATTGAACCTTCTGTCACCTCGTAACGAGGGTGACCCATAATAGCCGCTAATAAGGTAGATTTACCATTACCATTTGGGCCCATCAGGGCATGTGTTTCTTGAGTCGACAGGGTCAAATCCACACCCTTTAATATTTCTTCACCGCCAACTGCGACATGAAGATTTTCAACCTTTAATACTGACATTGTTTTCACCTCGATTGCCATTATAAACTAATCGCCTTTTTTCCTCAATTGAGATGATAATTTTTTAGCTATCTTTTTTAACAATAAAAAAGCGTGATTTCATCGCTATTTTGGGCAATGATGTTATTTATAATCGCTTTATTGAATTTCAAACTTATTATGTGTATAATATGTCGGTGTGAGACGGGTCAACACAATTTTCATCCTTATTATAAGGAAATGTACCCGTTAGAGGCTTCAAGAAAGGAGAAAGGCTGCATTAGCCTTGATAGAATTATGAAACTAAAGAAACTTGCAAGCAGTATCGTTGTTTCCATGATGCTGTTGAGCGGTTGTGGTGCGAAGACTGGTACTACTGTTGCTTCAACAACATTGGGCGATATCACTGCTGATTCTATTTATGAAAAACTGACATCTACAAGTTCTAGCGACAATGATTTATTCTCTTATGTTTTAGATCAGCTGATCGATACTAAATATCCAGTCACTAGCGATATGGAAACTAATGCTGATACAATGATTGACAATATTAAAGCTGCTTATGAAAGTCAGTACAGCACTGGTTACGAAGACCAGCTTCAGACTGACCTGGAAAGTTCAGGTTATAAGAGTCTTGATGATTATCGTGAGCGTATCCTTTATTCATTACAGTACGCAGAAATGATGAAGGATTATGTCAAAGCTAATTTTGATGATGTTTTTGATGATTACTACAAAATGGCTAAGCCACGTAAAGTTTCATTGATCAAAGTGGCATTAACAGATACAGCTAACCCTACTGCTCAGGAAAAAGCACAATTAAAAGAAGTACAGGCACTCATCAAAGAAGGCAAAGACTTCGGCGACATCGCTAAAGACTATTCTGATGATGATGCTACTGCAGGAGCTAAAGGTGATTTAGGTGTTGTTGATGAAGATAGTACAATTGGTGATACTTATGGTGAAGATGTATTAACTGAAGCTATGTCACTTACAAGTGGTAAAGTATCTAAAGCCATCCTTGGTACTGATGGTTATTACATCTTAAAATGTACATCAACTAAAAAAGATGACATTAAAGAAGAATTAAAGACTGTTGATATCAATTCACCATTGATCACTTATGATGATCATATGGTTTACATGGTCTTTAAGACCTACAACATTGAATTCACTGATAAAGATATCAAGAAGAGTATGGATGCCTTCATTAAAGAACAGCTTGATGAACGCGCTAAAGAAAGGAAGAGTTAAGAATGGCTAAGAAAACAGAAGTAACAGAAAAATCTGTCGATATGTCTCAATACCGCCGTATTCAAAGAGAGACTGAAACCAAAACAACAACTTCTTTCATCGATCGTATCAAAGGCTTATCTAAGCGTACAATCTCCATCATCGCTGTAGCTGTGGTTGTCGTGATTGCCGCTATCGTCTTATTAACAGGTAAAGGCAAATCAACAACTGCTTATACTTCTCAATTAAGTGATGGTAAAACAACAATCTGTACTGGTGATGTTACCATCACAAAACAGGGTTATTATGAATACCTGTTAAAGAATTATGGTGCTGATGAAGTCGTCAACACTGCTTACAATACTGTTGCCGAAAAAGAAATCGATGATAAAGATGCTCTGAAAAAGAAAATCAAAGAACTTAAGAAAGATATCAAATCTTATATGGGTTCATTAGATTCTTATGCTTCAGCTATGGGTTATGATTCAGCAAAAGAATTAGAAGAAAAATATATTAAGCCTCAGGCTCTTGCCAGTCTGTTGAACGATAAATATCTGAAAGATAATTTTGATACTGTATGTTCAACATATAAAGTCACATTCATCAAACAGGTGACTTTTGAAAAAGAATCTGATGCTGTTAAAGCGATCAAGAAAGCTACTACTAAGAAAAAATTTGATGAAATCTTCAACGACAGTAAAGGTACTGATTTAGGTATCGTCACAACTAAAACATCTTCACTTGATGAAAAATTAAGTGATATCTTAGGTGACTTATCAAAAATTTCTGAAGATGGTACCTACAGTGAAGTCGTTAAGTTAAGTACTGATCAGTATGCAGTTCTTTATATCTACAACACAAACAAAGAAAAGCATAAAGATGACATCACTACTTCACTTGCAGCTAATACTGATATCGCTGAAGAAATTGAAGCATATTACCTCAAGAAATATAAGTTCTCAGTTAAAGATAAAGGTATTAGAGAAGAAATCAAGAAGAATCATAGTTCTTACATCAACTAAGATGACCAAGGGATCAACATGATCCCTTTTTTAATTTGTCCTTCATAAGTAAATGTATTATAATAACCACATTGGAGGTAACAATCATGGATAATTGTATTTTCTGTAAAATCGCACAAAAACAAATTCCTGGCAAAGTCGTCTATGAAGATGATGTCTGCTTAGCTTTTCTTGATTTATCACAAGTGACAGACGGTCATACACTCGTCATTCCTAAAGCACACTATTCATCAATTTTAGATGCTGATCCTGAAGTTGTCGCTCATGTTTATAAGACAGCACAGAAGCTGGCTCAGCAGATCGTTAAAAATTGTGGTGCTCAAGGCTGCAACATCCTAACAAATGCGGGTGAAGTCGCTGGTCAGACTGTTCATCATTTCCACGTTCATATCATTCCTAGATATGATGAACATGATGGTTTGACATTAGCTTTCAAAGATCGCTCTCAGGAAGTTGATTTAGATGACATCTTAAACTGCGTCACAAAATAATTGAACAAGAGGCAAAGACCTCTTTTTTTGATATTTGAGGAAAGGTCTATATCATTTGTCAAATAAGATTTTTTCTCTTATAATGAATGTATAGCCTAGGAGGCAACAACATCTTTTATGAGAAGGGGATCAATATGGAAAAAAACAATCAACAAGGACTTTCTTTCATCGATCGAATCATGCGTTTTAAATGGGGTATTCTCGCGATCGTCGCTGGCCTCGTTATTGGCTCTGTGATTGCTTTCGTCAGAAGAAAAGACGTTCTCACATTTAATGAATCTAGTCCAATTTCAATTTATGCAGGAACAACCGCTAATGTCACTATTTCATCAAAACGCGGCAAGAATTATACGCCAGCAGATTTAGTTTATGAAGTGGGTGATCCAAGCGTTCTGGATATTGATGGTAATGGTCTTATTACTGGTAAAAGTGAAGGTTCAACAGATGTCACTTGTAAACTTGCTAAAGGACGTTGCGATCCAGCAACAATCACTGTCAATGTCTCTAACGATGTTCTGACACTCAATAACAATCAGAATATTACATTGACTGTTGGTAAATCACAAAAATTAAGTGTCTCTTCAGCAAGTGGTATCAACTTCACTGATGGTCAGTTACGTTTTACAAGTACCAACAGATCAGCTGTCGAAGTTGAACAGGATGGTACAATCAAAGCTGTTGGTGAAGGTTACAGCAGCATCGGCGTCAGCAAGAGTGATGGCACATCAAATATTTCAACAATTGGTGTCACTGTCAATCTTAAGAAAGTCAGCATTAAGAATGGTACAATGTTAAAATCACCATCTGGTTCAAGAGTTGCACCACTTAAAGTAGAAGCAGGTTCAAGCCAGAACGTCTACATCTATTTCAAAAATAAAAAGACACCAAGCAACAGTTTCGCCTTCTATCTCAAAAAAGGTAAATCAAAGACTATGAATGTCCCACTTGGTACTTACACTGTTTACTATGCAACCGGCCAAACATGGTATGGTAAGAAACATTTGTTCGGTAAAGCAACCGTACGTTCTAAACTCAATACTAAGTTAAAATTCTATATCAGCGGCAATCGTTACATGGGACACAGTTTAAAACTTTACGCTGTTACCAATGGCAATGTTTCTTCAAGCAGTGTTGGTGAAAAAGATTTCCCAAGTTAAAATGAAACGACAGGATCAAAAATGATCCTGTCTTTTTAGTCTTCGATGAGAAATCCAGCTTCACAATGTGTCAGATGACAATTGTAGAAGACGGTCAATAAATCAATTAAATAATCAATATCTTTGACCCCTGCTGTTTCATAAGCTGAATGCATGGCGAGCTGCGGCAAGCCGATGTCAACCGTATTAAGAGAGACATGGGTATTGGATAAATTACCAATTGTGGAACCACTTCTTTTATCGGAACGGTTCGCAAAGTATTGTAATGGTACCTGGGCTTTTTCAGCATAGGCTTTGAACATGGCAATACTTACTGCATCACTGGCATACTTCTGATTAGCATGGGACTTAACGACAATCCCCTGGTTCATATAAGTACAGTTTTCATTGTCTGTCAATTCTGGATGATTAGGATGAACCGCATGCGCACTGTCAGCAGAAATCATCAGGCTTGAAGCAACCGCCTGGAACAGACGTTCGCGCTCAAATCCAAGGGAAGCATTGATACGTTCTAAAGTATCTTCCATAAACGTGGAAGCAGCACCTTGTTTTGTGAGTGAACCGACTTCTTCATTATCGAATACAGCCAATACATTGATGGATGATTTTGGTGTACTTTGGACAATCGCTTCAAGACCACCAAAAGAACATTCTAAATCATCAAGTCGTCCTGATGAAACAAATTCATTGTGAGCACCCCAGATAACTGGTACCTGACGGTTATACAGGAATAAATCATGGCCATAGATAGCTGATGAATCAACACCTAATGTTTTGGCCACAAGTGCTTTCAAATCACCTATCTGCCCCTCATCACCGCTAAACAGTGGCATCATATCAATCTGCTTGTTGTAGGTGTAACCACTGTTGATGCCTGGTTCCATATGAATGGCGACATGAGGAATCATGACCAGATCACGATCAATTGTCAGTAAGTAAGGTTTTAAAGCCTTCCCTTCTTTAACGATAACTCGTCCTGCAATACTTAAAGGACGATCAAACCATGAAGGCAAGATCATGCCTCCATACCCTTCTGTGTTAAGCGTCACATAATGACCCGCAGATAAATGTTCACCCTTTTCTTTGACTTTGAACGTTGGGGAATCACTATGGGCAGCAAGGATATTGAAGCTGTAGTGACTTAAATCAGTTCCGATATGGAATGCAATAATACTTGAATCATTACGGGTGACAAAGTATTTGCCCCCTGGCTCAATCTGCCATGAATCATATTCCTTTAATTCGACATAATCATTATTGAACAATCGTGTTTTAATCTGATCAACTGCATGAAAAGCAGTTGGTGAAGCCTCCATAAAGGCCATCAATTTATCAACACTCATTTAAATCACCTCAACTCTAATATTATTGTTTTTGCCTCTATTTTTCAATAGATTGTTTGTGATACAATAGATGAGAGGAGGATTTGTTTATGAGTGAAAAACAAAATTTGAAAGATAAATTCTTAAAGAAATTCAGAAAGAATAAAAACGAAGAACAGGAAATCATTGACGTTGTCGTCGAAGAAACTGTTACCGAAGAAAAAGATTCCAAAGCCTCTAAAATAAAACAACGTGTCTCTAATACTTCAAACAAAGTCAGAGAAAACGTTGCCGGTTTTTCTACAAAAACAAAAGAAAACATTTCCAAAATGAACGATAAAGCCAAAGAAAGAATTTCAAATCAGGCACAGCTGACAACTGATGCGTTGAAAAATGCCCTTGATACCAATACTGGTAAAGCTAAGGCTTTGTTGCATGATAAAGAACGTATCGAACATTTCCTGATGCGTCTTGAACGTAAATTCAAAAAATTCCCAGGCATTGGTCAGGAATTATCTTATATTCCAGCCATGATTTGTCTCGTCAAAGACTATGTCGATGGAGAATATCGTGATATTCCTCTAGGTTCAATTATTGGAATCATTTCAGCATTTGTCTACTTCATGTCACCATTCAATCTCATCCCTAATGCCATCCCAATCTTAGGCTTAACTGATGACATTGCTTTAATTGCTTATGTGTGGCGACTTGTCGGGGACGATGTCAAAGAATATGAAGCATGGCGTAAAGCCAACCATAAAGAAGTACTTTAAAAAAGAACTGTCTGCTGACAGTTCTTTTTATTATCTCAATGAACGAAGGAAAGTAAAAATACCAATCAGAATCATCACTACACCGCCACCCATGAGCAAAAACGGGAAGACGGTGTCATCTGGTACAGCCTCAGCAACATTCTTTGGATTATATTTGATTTTGATTTCCTTACCTTCTTTATAGCTTGAAGAATAACCACCTAATTCCGTATTAACAGCCTGGCCATTGACAGTATAGGCAACAGTCACACGATATTCGCGGTCTTCTTCATCAGCTAAATCTGGATCTTCGCCAGTCAACGTAAACACTTCGATTTTCTTAATAACTGCAGTTGTTTTTTTATAAGACATCTGTTTACTTGCATCACCAAAGCCAAAACCAATCAGTACGACACCAAAAACAACAAGCATAATAGGTGCCATACGGTTTAATAGTCTATTCATAATTTCCTCCTCAAAATAAAGCTTTTACAAATCATATTTTACATGTCACCATTGACTTCATCAAGAATAAATCATTCAATAAAACAACTAGTTAGTACTCAGAAAGTCATAAAAATACCCTGATCAAAGATCAGGGTATTTGGGTTTCTATTCACTTCTTAAAGCGGTAACCGGATCTTTCTTAGCCGCAATTCTTGAAGGCAGGAAGCCAGCTATGAATGTCAGAATAACACTGATTAAAATCAGAATGACACCAGCTATAGGTGGCAGCTTAGCGATATTCGGAACATCCATTTTTTCCAGGACAATCCTGTTGACCGGGATACAGATAAGCAGTGTTGTAACAACGCCCATAACCCCAGAAATCAAGCCTTCAATAAATGTTTCGGCATTGAAGATTTTGGAAATATCATTTTTCGTAGAGCCAAGCGCTCTTAATACACCGATTTCTTTCGTACGTTCAAGTACTGAGATATAGGTGATAATCGCAATCATGATTGAAGAGACAACCAATGAAATGGCAACGAAAGCAATCAGGATATACGTAATGGTATTGATAATATCAGTAATTGACGATGTGATTGACTTGATGAAATCACTGTAAGTTACTTTATCGGCTTCTTCCTTAACACCCTTGTTATACTCATTAATGAAATCAACAACGTAGTCCTTGCTTTCAAAATCAATTGGATAAATCGAAATCATTGATGGCTCATCAATCGTATAATAGTGAAGTGCATTGAGTACTTCGTCATAAGTCGTTGGAATATTGGTGCTATATTGCGCCATTAAAGCCTGGAGCTGATCCTTTGATAATGAAGACAAGTCAAAATTGGCACCCATCTTCTTCATATAATCTTCCATGTACTGCTTGATCAGATCCTGCATATTATTTCCATAACCTTTCATATACTTCGCCAACATTTTCTGGATTGATTTAGAATCAAACATACCATTTTCGGCGAGGTATTGAGCCAGATACTTTTTAATCTGCGCTTCTGTCAGGCCGCCATTTTCTTCAATATACTTTTGAATATAGGCATTAACGGCTTCTTCAACGAGTTCTGGATGTTCAGCGATATAATCCTTGATCATTGCCTGCACCTGTTCATTACTTAAGATTTCTTCAGCTGTTGGTAATGATTCACGAATCTGATTGATTAACGCATTCATCTGTTCATCAGATAAACCAGTGGCTTCTTGGACAGCTTTAATTAAAGCATTGACCTGTTCTTCAGGCGTCATATCGGCCAAGCCTTCAGGAATCGTGATACTTGGTGGCAGAGTAATCGTTGAGCCATCAGGCAGAATGATCGTTGTACCACCTGCAACTGGAGTATCAGATGGTTCATCACCTGGAGTGTCCCCTGGATCTGCAGGTGGATCATTTTCCGTTGTATCACCCTCATCAATTTCATTTTCATTAAGAACGAATTGAGGTGTATGAAGAACTGATGCTGTTAAAAGCGGTGAATCATATGATTGCAGGATTGTCTGACCATTTGTCTGTGGTACATAAGCTGTTGCTTTTTTCTTTTTGTTTTTCTTTTTCTTTTTAAACTTTTTACCGGTCAAAACATTGATATTCTTATCTCTGACCTGAGCCTTAATTACTGGTGAGTTCTTGGTCTGCTTCATCAGATATTTAACCAGTTCCATATTGTAACCGACACCAGGGGCTACATTCGCATCTTTGTTGCCGCGAAGTACACAAGTAATAGTGACTTCAAAGCCTTCCTTAAGATGCTTCTTAACATATTTGTCATCATCAGAGCGATCGATATAGACCCCTTCTTTTTTGGTATAAAGTTCTGCCGGAGCAAATACTTTGTATTTTAATCCTAAAGCATCTTTGTATTTAAACGATTTTTTCGGATCATCGAACTTCTTACCCTTTTCGATGGCTTTGATCATCTTGTTCATCTTTGAGATGTCTAATAATCCTAAGTTATAGAGTACATAATCAGAAATCTCGTTGTTTTCATCGACAATCAATGCCACTTCATTGGCTTTTTCCGGCCACTGACCGGCTACAACAGTATAGTTGCGATTAATCAATGTTGGTGAGCCTACTAACTGTGACCACTGCGATGAAATTGAAGATGTCATGAGTGATGCTAACACTGTACCACTATACATTGAATTCATCTGACCATTTTCCATTAATGATGTTGGTGAAACTTTAACTAAGCCTTCCTTCTTATCTTTTCGATAAGCAATCGGCTGCATATCATAGCTGTATTCAATAGCCATTATATAATCATTGATTTGTTCCACATTATCGTCAAGATGAATCTTAAATTTTGCCAGGTCATTGCTTTTGATCAGTTCATCGGTTGTCTTAACTGTATCAGCGACTATCTGACTAGAGATAATCTCTTCACTAGTATCCTCTTTTTCTTCTTCGAGCTTTTCCAATCGTTCACGACGCTTTTCCATCATTGAGGTGGTATCAATTGTCTGTTGTGTCAACTCTACAGGATAGTTTCCAAGAATCAAGGCTTCCTGATCTTTGATATAATCATTAACACCATTTGATAACGATAATATCATTGCGATACCAATAATACCGATAGCACCCGCGAATGCGGTTAAGAAGGTACGTCCCTTCTTTGTCATCAGATTATTCAATGATAATGATAAAGCCGCTAAGAAGCCAAGTGATGAACGCGGTGGCTTTTTATCTGAAGTGATCATTTCACTCATCGCAACAGGATTGGAGTCAGTAACGATCTGACCATCTTTTAATTCAATAATACGATTCGCATATTCATTCGCCAATTCCGGATTATGGGTAACCATAACGACAAGACGATCTGAAGCCACTTCTTTTAACAGATCCATGATCTGCACACTTGTTTTAGAGTCAAGGGCACCAGTAGGTTCATCAGCTAAAATAATATCAGGATTATTGACTAAAGCTCTTGCAATAGCCACACGCTGCATCTGACCACCTGAAAGTTGATTAGGACGTTTATGTCCCTGATCACCTAAGCCAACTTTTTCCAATGCTTCCTGAGCACGTTTACGACGGTTGCCACTCGCATTACCAATCGTCAAAGCTAGTTCAACATTGGCTAAAACACTCTGATGGGGAATCAGATTATAGCTCTGGAATACGAAACCTATCGTATGGTTACGATAAGCATCCCAGTCACGATCTTTATATTGTTTTGTCGATACACCATTGATGATCAAATCACCTGAATCATAACGGTCTAAGCCACCAATGACATTTAATAATGTCGTTTTCCCAGAGCCACTAGGTCCAAGAATGGCAACAAATTCGTTATCTCTTAGTGTCAGACTGACATCATTAAGTGCTAACTGCACAAAGTCACCTGTGACATATTTTTTTGAAACATTTTTGACTTGAAGCACTTTTTCCACTTCCTTTACGGATACATTCTACCATGGATAAATGAACGGAATATATATTTTCGAGTTTAGTTATATAAATCATCCATTTTGATTACTTAGTATACTAAGTATTCTAACATAAAAGTCTTTGAAGTCAACTCGCATGCCTGACTTTAAACCGTTATAGACAAAGACTCCTCATTTGTTTATCGTTGTCAGACTTTTTTGTCTATGTTACGATAGTTTCAGGAGTTGATACTATGAAACCAATTATTGGCGTTATGCCTCTTTATGATGACAATAAAAACAGCTGGTGGATGTTGCCTGAGTATTGTGAGGCTATTACAGCTGCCAACGGTATTCCGGTGATTTTTCCTTTTGGACAGGATGACAACGACCTTAAGGCATTAGTGAACATCTGTGATGGCTTTTTATTGACAGGTGGACAAGATGTTGATCCTGAGTTATACCATGAGCCAAATCGCAGTTGTGGGCCGATCGTTGATTTACGTGATAAACTTGAACTGACGCTGATGAACGAAGCTATCGCCGCCAATAAACCGATCCTTGGAATTTGTCGTGGCCATCAGTTCATCAATGTCTATTTTGGCGGCAACCTTTACCAGGATATTCCTAGTGATATCAGGACAACGGTCAACCATAATCAAGATCATCCCTATGATGTACCTGTTCATCAAGTTACCATTATCAAAGACTCACCACTTGATAAGCTGCTTCACAAACAAACTCTTGAAGTCAACAGCCTTCATCACCAGGCAATCAAAGAGTTAGCGCCTGATTTAAAAGCCATGGCTGTTGCTGGTGATGGCTTAATTGAAGCTGTCTGCCATAAAGATTATGATTTTATCTGGGGTGTCCAGTGGCATCCTGAATATGCCTATAAGAAGAATGATTTTGATTTGAAGATCATTCAAGAATTTATCAATCGCTGCCTGTAAAAGGCAGCTTTTTTTAAGCAAAGAAAAAGACAGGGTTTTGAGGCCCTGCCTTTAAGTGTTTATTAATAGTCAGTAGCTGCCAAAGCTTCAGCTCTAGCTCTTCTGATCTTAGCGTCAGCAACACACTTATCCATTAATTCATCAGCATGATCTGGGTTGATCTTTAATAATGAAGTGTATCTAGCTTCTGTTAATAAGAAGTCTTTGAACTTAGACCAATCTGGAGCTTTAGAGTCGATCTGTAATGGGTTCTTGCCCTGAGCTTCTAAACGAGGGTCATATCTTAAGAGGTTGAAGTAACCACATTCAACAGCTAATTTTTCCTGTCTCTGTGAGTTAACAAGACCGCCTCTGATATGATGTTCGTTACATGGAGCGTAAGCAATGATTAATGATGGACCATCATAAGATTCAGCTTCTTTCATAGCTTTGATTGCCTGCATAGAGTTTGCACCCATAGCGATCTGAGCTACATATACATGACCATAAGCCATAGCGATCTGAGCTAAGTCTTTCTTAGCAACTTTCTTACCGCTTGCAGTGAACTTAGCGATTGAAGATGCCTGTGAAGATTTAGATGACTGACCACCTGTATTTGAGTAAACTTCAGTGTCAAGTACTAAGATATTAACGTTTTCAGTGTTAGCGATAACATGGTCTAATCCGCCGTAGCCGATATCGTAAGCCCAACCGTCACCACCGATGATCCACTGAGACTTAGTGACTAAGTCACCCTTCTGATCAAGTAATGCTTTGATGCCTTCATTAGATGAAGCTTCTACTAAAGCAACTAATTCGTCAACGAGTTTCTTTTCTTCGTTTCTCTGACCCTTAACTGCTAAGTATTTGTCTAATACTGCTGCTAATTCAGGTTCTACATCAGCTTTGTTTGCTTCGATTGTTTCAACGATACATTTAGCTTTGTAGTTTTCAGCTAATTTCATACCGAAACCGAATTCAGCATTGTCTTCGAATAATGAGTTAGCCCATGCTGGACCATGACCATTCTTATCGAATGTGAATGGAGTTGATGGAGCAGAGCCACCATAGATTGAAGAACATCCAGTAGCGTTAGCAATTCTCATGTCTTCACCGAATAACTGAGAAGCTAAACGATAGTATGGAGTTTCACCACAACCAGCACATGCGCCTGATGCTTCGAAGTAAGGTTTCATGAAGCCTACGCCTTTAGCTGCAGTCTGTGGATATTTGTCATCTCTGTATTCAACTTTGTTGTATACATAATCACATAAATCTGAATGAGATAATTCTTCTTTAACTGGAACCATGTCTAATGCTTTAGCACCACGTTTGCCTGGACATACGTTAGCACATAAACCACAACCTACACAGTTGTCTGGAGAAATCTGGATTCTGAAGCTTAAGCCGTCAACACCTTTACCCATAGCTTTTAATACATCACCAGAGATGTCTTCTGGAGCATTAGCGATTTCTTCATCAGTCATTAAGAATGCACGGATTGTTGCATGTGGACAAACCATTACGCAGTTATTACACTGGATACAGTTTTCCTTGTTCCATCTTGGAACGTTGATAGCGATCGCACGTTTTTCTTTGATTGCGATACCGCTCTTCATAGAACCATCAAGTTTGTCTAAGAATGCAGATGTTGGTAAATCATAACCTTCTAAGGCATTGATTGGAGCTACATAATCATCGAAGTAGTCATCACCAGTTCTCTGTCTCATTGGCTGAACTGTTAAGTCTGCCCATGCTGGATCAACTTCAACTTCTACGATTGCATCTTTACCTGCATCGATTGCTTTGTAGTTTGCTTCTACGATTGCATCACCTTTAGCACCATAAGACTTCTTAGCCATTTCTTTCATCTTAGTAACAGCTACATCGATGTCTAAGATCTGTGGGTTTAATGCGAAGAATGCAGACTGTAAGATAGTATTTGTACGTCTACCCATACCGATTTCAGCAGCAATCTTGTTGGCATTGATGATATAGAATTTAGCGTTCTTTTCAGCTAACTGTTTCTTAACTCTATTTGGTAAGTAGTCAGCGATTTCGTCTTTAGTGAATTCAGTGTTCAGTAAGAAACGACCGTTGTTTGCTAAATTCTTCAACATATCATACTTCAATGTGTAGTTGTCTAATGAACAAGAAATGAAGTCTGCGTTGTTGATATAGTAAGTAGCACGGATTGGGCTATGACCGAAACGTAAGTTAGATCTAGTAGCGCCGCCTGCTTTCTTAGAGTCATATGCAAAGTAAGCCTGAGCATATAAATCAGTGTTGTCACCAATGATTTTGATTGATGATTTGTTTGCTGAAACAGTACCATCTGAACCTAAACCATAGAATAAGCAAGAAGTGTAATCAGCTTTAACTTTGAAGTCTTCATCAGCAGGAATTGATAAATGAGTAACATCATCAACGATAGCAACTGTGAAACCATTGAATGGATCATCTTTAGCTAAATGATCATAAACGCCTTTTAAGTGAGCTGGAGTAGTATCCTTAGAACCTAAACCGAAACGTCCACCGATAACTTTGATGTCAGTGTCTTTTAATACTGAGCATACATCTAAGTATAATGGTTCGCCTGCTGCGCCTGTTTCTTTAGTTCTGTCTAAGACAGCAACTTTCTTAACTGATGCAGGGATGACAGCCAATAAGTGTTTAGCTGAGAATGGTCTGTAAAGATGAACTTTAACCATACCAACTTTTTCACCACGAGCTCTCATTTCATCGATTGTTTCTTCTAAAGCCTGAGTAACTGAACCCATAGCGATGATGATACGATCAGCTTCTGGATCACCATAGTAAACAAATGGAGCATATTTTCTGCCAGTGATTTCAGAGATTTTTGCCATGTAGTCAGCAGCTACATCAACAACTGCATCGAAGTGAGCGTTCTGAGCTTCTCTGCCCTGGAAGTAAATATCATCGTTTTCAGCACTACCACGTTCTACTGGATTAGTATGTGGGTTAAGTGCATTTGCCTTAAATTTCTTAACAGCATCCATATCAACTAATGAAGCTAATGTTTCATAGTCTAATACTTCAACCTTCTGAATTTCATGAGATGTTCTGAAACCATCAAAGAAGTGCATAACTGGAACGCTTGCTTTAATAGCAGTTAAGTGAGCAACACCAGCTAAGTCCATAACTTCCTGTACTGAATGTGAACAAATCATAGGGATACCTGTCTGACGGCAAGCATAAACGTCCTGGTGATCACCAAAGATATTTAATGCACGTGTAGCTAATGCTCTAGCAGAAACGTGGAAAACACCTGGTAATAATTCACCCTGGATCTTGTATAAGTTTGGAATCATTAGCAGTAAACCCTGAGATGCGGTGAAAGTAGTTGCTAAAGAACCTGCCTGTAAAGCACCATGTACGGCACCTGCAGCACCAGCTTCTGACTGCATTTCAATAACGTTTACAGCTGAACCAAAAATGTTTTTTCTTCCCTGAGCAGCCCATTCTTCAGAATGTTCAGCCATAGGAGAAGATGGTGTGATTGGATAAATAGCTGCAACTTCAGTAAACGCATAAGCGACGTGAGCGGCTGCAGTATTACCATCCATAGATAAATACTGTTTTGACATATCTTTAATTAACCTCCTAACACGACTATTATATACTAATTCACTTTCTATTTCCACGTATTTTCATTTAAACATATGTGAAACTTTTATTCATTTAATGAACTTTTTTTATCAACAGTTCATTCCTTCATATTTTGACCTCATTGTATGGACTCTCATTCCATAATATCACCTTTATTACAACATTTTTTATTTACAAAGCTTTTTTATATGCTAAAATAACCATGCACTAAGGAGCTGAAAACTATGCGAAATTGTATCATCGGCCAGTCTGGTGGCCCTACTGCAGCAATCAATTCAACGCTTGCAGGTATCATCACAAAATGTAATGAAAAGCATTATGATCATGTTTATGGCATGATTAACGGCGTTCAGGGATTCCTTGAAGGTCAATATATTGATTTAAGAGAAGCCATTGACAGTGAAGAAAAACTGAAACTGCTCAAACATTCACCTGCCATGTACCTTGGCAGCTGTCGTTATAAATTACCAAATCTTGATGACGAACATCTGGATGAATATGAAGATCTCTTCAACAGACTGAAAGAACTTGATATTACTGATGTCTTCTACATTGGTGGTAATGACTCTATGGATACTGTAGCTAAAATGTCAAAATACGCTAAACGTATTAATTCTGACATGCATTTCATCGGTCTACCTAAAACAATCGATAACGATTTAATGAATACTGATCACACACCAGGTTTTGGTTCAGCTGCAAAATATGTAGCTTCATCAATGCTGGAAATCGTTTATGACAGTGCCATTTATAAGCTTGATGCGGTCACAATTGTTGAAATCATGGGACGAAATGCCGGCTGGTTAACAGCCGCAAGTGCTTTAGCGCGTACTGACAACAATCAGGCACCTGATTTGATTTATCTTCCAGAAGTACCATTTGATAAACAGAAATTCCTTTATGACATCGGTACTGTCTTAAATCATAAATCTTCAGTTGTTGTTGCAGTCAGTGAAGGCATTAAAGATAAAGATGGTAAATATATCGATAATGATTCAGATTATGCCCGTAAAGATGTCTTCGGTAACATCCTCCATTCAGGTACAGGTAAAGTCCTAGAAGGTCTTGTGTCTAATTACTTTGGCTGTAAAGTCAGAAGTATCGAATTGAACGTCT